>NZ_LXYF01000031.1:0-84615 GCF_002894065.1 Sphingobium sp. SA916 | reverse complement strand
CCTGGGGATGTATCTGCACCATCACGAAACCTCATCAGCAAGGACGGCAAAGCGCCACGCGTGATCCGCGATGGCATTCTTTACCATATCCCAATGATGTGTCGCAACCAGACAGCTAGTCCTCCCCTGATTGCGTCATCACGCAGATACCCAACAGGAGGAGGAAGAAGCGCGCCGTCACTCGGTCAGCGCCCCTCCCCGGCATGGTTGCACAACGGTCACCGCTGGCTCCATCCAAGTCCCAACGCCTTTTGCAGGGCGACAAATGCACGATCAAGTTCGCCAGTCGCCTCCAGCACCGACTGATCGGCAGCCAGCGCCGCCCGTTCGGCATCGATTGACGTGGTCATCGGTATCGCTCCCTGCGCGTATCGCTGCCCGGCATAGGTCGCTGACTGCCTGGCGCCGTTCCGGCTTGCGATACTCGAAAACAGATTACGGCGCTGATTACCGAAGCGGGTCAGGCTGGTTTCCGCATCCGACAGCGCGCCGAGGACTGCCTTGCGATATTGCGCTTCCGCCTCGTCGCGGTCGGCCCGGGCCTGCTCGACCCGAGCACGATTACGGCCGAAGTCGAGGAAGCTCCAGCTGATCCGCGGCAGAAGAAGGCCCGCGATGCTGTCAGGATCGATCACATCGGCAATATTGGGGCCACCGAGGCCGATGATACCCATGATGCTGACGGATGGGAACTGCCGGGCGACGTTGACTCCGATCTTTGCGTTCGATGCCGCCAGCTGCCGCTCGGCTGCGCGAATGTCCGGCCGGCGTCGCAGCATGGCGGCCGGATCGCCAATCGCGACAGTCCCGGGGATCATCGGGATCGGCGCGGGGGTAGACAGCGCGGCGTCGTGTGCACCGGGTTCGTCGCCGGTGAGCAGGGCAAGCTGGTCGAGCGTGGTTGCGATCTGCCCTTCAAGCGGCAACAGCCCGGCCTCCGTGCGGGTCAGCTCAGTCTGGAGCCGAACCACCTCGTCGCGCGACGATGCACCGCGTTGCTCACGCTGTTGAAGCAGGGCGAGTGATCGCTGCTGAAGCTCCGCGGAGCGACGGGCCAGGATCAGGCGCTGCTGAAGTTCCCGCAGGGTCACATAATTCTGGGCGACCTCCGCCGAGAGACGAACCTGCGCATCGGCCCTGCTGGCTTCGGCTGCCTGAGCCTGGGCTTCGGCACCTTCGGCGGCACGGCGTCGCCCGCCGACCAGATCGATCTCCCAAGACGCGTCCAGGCCGGCGTTGTAGAATTCGGCCCTGATACGATCGGATTGCTCGCCTTGCGTCGGCAGCGCGAGCGAGCCGGCGGGAAGATCGGCAACGATCGCAGTCCCCGACGCCGAGACGGTGGGAAGCTGGTTTGTGCGCTGTTCGCGCAAGCTGGCGCGCGCCTTGCGGATGCGCGCCTCGGCGATCACCACGTCCGGATTAGAGGCAAGCGCGCGGTCGATCAGCATCGTGAGTTGCGCGTCGCCCATGCCTTCCCACCAGCGTGCGACAAGGGGCTGCGGTACCGTGACTGCCTGATCCGCGCGGCGAAATGTCGATCCGGCGCGCTCGCCGCTCGCGACGCTCGGCGGGCCTCCATAGTCGGGTCCGACGACGCATCCGGTCAAAAGGGCGGGGAGAATGGTCCAGCCAAGTCGCTTCATCAGTGCATCGCCATCTGCGTGTCGGAGGAGATCGGGCGGAGGAACAGCGCCAGCGGCGTGGTGATCGCGATCGCGACGCCGAGCGCGAAGAACAGGTCGTTATAGGCCATGACGGTAGACTGTTTGAGGAGTTGACCTGCGAGCTGCCGATAGGCGCCGGCTTCGCCGGACGGCATGGCCATAACCCTCGTGAACCATTCCTGTGTGGTCGCCGCGTTGGCCGACACCGTTTCGCTCAAGCGATTGAAATGGAGGAAGGTCTGACGGTCCTGAAGGGTGGCCATCATGGCAAGGCCGATCGATCCGCCGAGGTTGCGCCCGGCATTGAACAGTGCGGAAGCATCGCTGGCATCCTCGGGCGCCACGGCGCTGATCGCGGCTTGGTTTAGGAACATCATAGCGAAAATCTGACCGGCGCCGCGAATAATCTGCGAAGCCGTCAGATCGCCACCCGCTGACTGCGCCGTTAGGTGCCAGTCCATGGCGCAACTGATACCTATCAGCGTCATGCCGAAGATCACTGCCACACGGACATCCAGATATTTGAATGCGAGAGGAAGAAACGGCATTAGCATGATCGCGGGAATACCTGAGACGAAGACGACCTGTCCCGATTGTAGAGCACTGTAATTTGCCATTACTGAGAGAAACTGCGGGATTAAAAAGGTGACGCCGTAAAGGACAACGCCGATGACAAGGCTTAGAATGAAAACACTTCCAAATGACCGGCTGAAAATCAGCGTTAATTTGAGAACGGGTTGCGAAGACCGGACTTGCCCGATGGCGATGAGTGTGAAGCCCAGCAACGTCGCTAGAGCGAGCTTCACGATCATGGCGGACTCGAACCACATCTCGCTCTGCCCTTCCTCAAGCATCACGGTGAGCGCACCTAGGCCAATTGCGAGCCCTGCGATTCCGAGCCAGTCAGCATGGCGCAACTGGTCGAGCCGAAGATGCTCATGCTTTAGCCCTAGCAGAAGGAGGAGGACGAGCCCGACGCAGACCGGCACGTTGAGGAAAAAAGCATAGTGCCAGCTGTAGTTATCGGTCAGCCACCCACCGATGATCGGTCCAAGCACCGGGCCAAGGATGGCCGTGCCGCCGAAGGCAGCGGTGCCGATCGGCTGCTGTGATGGCGGTAGCCGGGTTGCGATGATGGTCATTGCGGTCGGAATCAAGGCACCGCCGGTAAAGCCTTGGCCAACGCGCCCGGCGATCATCATCGGCAGTGTCGTTGAAATACCGCACACTATCGAGAAGCCGGTGAAGCTGACCGCTGCACCCAGAAGGAAGTTGCGCAGGCCAAACAGGCGCACGAGGAAGGGGCTGAGCGGGATCATGACGATTTCCGCCACGAGATAGGAGGTCGCGACCCAGGTGCCCTCAGTTCCGCTCGCGCCGATCTCGCCCTGGATGGTGGGCAAGGCCGCATTGACGATCGAGATATCGAGCAGCGCCATGAATGACCCGATTGTTCCCGCCGCGACGGCGAGCCAGTCGCGCAGGCCTGCGCGTTCGGCGGCCATCAGCGCGCGCCCTGCATCTCACCGCGCTTCAGCCGCTCGGTTTCCTGCTCGATCCGTTCCCGGCTTCCCTTTGCGCCGATCGTGTCGACCGTGACCTCGACTGACAGGCCGGGCCGCAGCACCCGGCGCGCTTCCGGACCCGCCTCAATGCTGATGCGCACGGGCACCCGCTGGACGATCTTCGTGAAGTTCCCGGTCGCGTTCTCGGGCGGGATGAGCGAGAACTGCGCGCCTGTCCCTGGAGAGAAGCTGGCGACCCGGCCTCGCAGTTCGGCGCCGTCCAGTGCATCAACCTTGATGGTCACTGGCTGCCCGACGCGCATCAGAGCGACCTGCGTCTCCTTGAAATTCGCCTCGATGTAGAGCTGATAGACCGGCACCACCGACATCAGCCGGGTCGCCGGCTGGACATATTGCCCGGCCCGCACCGCCTTGTCGGCGACAACGCCGTCGATGCTGCTGCGGATCTCGACGGCACCGAGATCCGTCGAGGCGCGCGCAAGCTGCGCCTGCGCGGTGCCGCGCTGCGCCTCCGCCTGGCCGATGCGAGCCGCTTGTGTCGCGATACTGCGACGGGCGGCGAGGTAGGCGGCGCGCTGCGCGCGCAGATCGGCGGCGGTTCGATCACGCTGAAGGACAAGGTTTGCCAGACGCTCACGCGATTCCGCCCCTGTCCGAGCGAGGGGCTCGTAGCGTCTTACCTCGTTCTCTGCCGCTGCCGCGGCAGCCTCGGCGCTCGCAACCTGGGCGGCGGCCTGAGCGACAGTGGCCCGTTGCTCGTCAAGCGTCCGGCGTGCGGTCGTGATGTTGGCGCCGGCTGCGGCGATCTGAGCTTGCGCCTGATCGACATTGGCGCGGTAGTCACGAGGATCGAGGATGGCAAGCAGCTGGCCGCGGCGGACATGCTGGTTGTCGGCGACGAGGACACGCTCGACGTAGCCGCCGACCTTCGGTGAAACGGTCACAAAGTCCGCGCGCACATAGGCGTTGTTGGTCGATTGGAGGTACTGGCCGCTTGCGCGGTAATTCATATACCAGACGATGGCCGCGATGATGCCGGCGGCAAGCGCGGCGATGAGGACGTAGCGGACTATCGGGTAGCGCTCGAGAAGCGAGGGCTTCTTCTCAGCCTGGGTCTCCGATTGCGCATCCTGCTTAGGGTCACTGCCGTTTTCTTCAGCCCGCTCGTCAGCCACTCTACAACCCTATGATATGTAAACCGCGCCGTATCATAGTGGGCTTCGGATATTATTCCACCTGTTCTGATTGATTTTCGTATGGAGCTTAACTCCGGCAGCCCGACAGAGCGGCGAGTGTTGGGTTCGCGTTGTTCCACCCCCCAATCTTTAATGATCGAGGAAGTCACATGAACCCCACCTTTAAATGCTGAGCTTGTTAGCGTGAGCTCATCAGAGACGACAGCCTCGGGATATGGCGGCTCCCCGTAAAAAGCCCCGCCGCGCAAACCCCGCATCGATTGCGGTATTGAGGCGACGTAGTGCTGGGGCTGCGCCTGTTATTTCCCTCACCAAGCCACGAAAAGGTATGATCGAGTTGACAATCGTCTTTCCACCAGCTTCCGCCACTTTACCAAGACGATTTTCGTTACGGTCCGCTCCTACATCGTAAGCGTGGGCTGGAGCTTCCAATTACCCACATCTCGCCGCACGACTGATTCCGCTCGACTCATGGCTATTGCCTGAAGGGAGCGGCCCATGATTCATCCCCAAGCACCATTTCGCTGGAGCGGGGGTGCAAGGTGGGAAATTCTGTTTTCGATGCGGCCGGATGGGCTGATGGAGAAGTTGATCCCGGCGCCTTTCGTGATAAGCGGCTGGGCGAACGGCTTCGCACGATGCTTGAGCAGATGGCAGGTGCGATCGGCGCGCCGATTCCGATGGCTTGTCAGGACTGGGCCAATACCAAGGCGGCGTACCGCTTTTTGTCGAACGGCGCGGTCAACGAGGGTGAGATTCTCGCCGGGCATTTTCAGGCAACTCAGGCGCGTGTGGCTGCCCTTGACGGGTTCATCCTCGTTTTGCAGGACACCACCGAATTTTCCTATCAACGGCGCAATCCCGAGCGGATTGGTGCCATCGGTCTTTCACCGAGCCGGCGCGATGAATGGTCGGCTTCGGCTTCATATGGTCTGCGGCCTGCTCATGCACTCCAGCCTGGCGGTCACAACCGAGGGATTGCCACTGGGCCTGACAGCGGCGAAATTCTGGACCCGTACCAAGTTCAAGGGCACCAACGCGTTGAAGCGGCGGATCAACCCCACTCGGGTGCCGATCGAGGAGAAGGAGAGCTACCGCTGGCTCGAAAATATGCGCCAGTCGACGGCGCTGCTGGGCGACCCGGGGCGACTGGTTCACATTGGCGACCGGGAGAACGACATTTACGAGTTTTTCTGCGAAACACAGGCGCTCGGCACGCATTTCCTGGTGCGCACCTGTGTCGACCGTCTGGCCGGTGACGGTGGCCATACAATAGCCGATGAAATGAGCGAAACCACCGTGAAGGGCGTGCATCGGGTCAGCGTTGGCAAGGATGATCATGCCGACATTGAGCTACGCTATCGGCGCATCCAGGTTTTGCCGCCGATTGGAAAGCAAAAGCGCTATCCCTCCCTCAGCCTGACCATCTTGCACGCCCGTGAGTGTGGAACACCGGAGGGTCGACCCCCGATCGACTGGCGGCTCATCACCGATCTACCGGTAACAACGCCGGACGAAGCCATCGAAAAGCTCGACTGGTACGCCCAGCGTTGGAAGATTGAACTTTTCCACAAGATACTCAAATCCGGCTGCCGAGCCGAGGATGCACGGTTGCGGACCGCCGAACGCCTCGCCAACCTGATCGCCATATTCTGCATTCTGTCCTGGCGTCTGTTCTGGATGACCATGATCAACCGCACCGCTCCTGATGCATCGCCTCGGCTGGTCCTGACCGATGGTGAAATCACGCTGATCGACCGTCTTGCGGCGTACCGGAAGAACGGATCCGCAAGCAGAACCCTCGCCGATTATCTGACCCAAATCGCTCGACTCGGAGGCTATCTTGCGCGAGCCCATGATCCACCTCCCGGCAACATTGTCATCTGGAGTGTAAGCGCCGACAGAAGGTGGCGTTGACGCGGCCAGTCAGGCTTTGCGGCGTGTCCGCGGCGCCCATTTTTTCGCGAGCGCTTCCAGCCTTGCCTCGATCAGGGGGATATCGGGCTGGGCGTTGGGATCATGGTCGTCGCCGAGGGTCTCCAGCGCCTCTTCATGATATTCATGTTGGGGGTCGCCGAGCGCTTCGAGCTTTTCAGCATAGCCCCACGGGCCACCGCAGTCTTCTGGCGGCCTCATGCCTACTGCGTCGAGGATGAGCGGATATGTCAGGTCCGGCCTGGCCGGGCTGACGCGCTCGATCTTGACGCTGTGATCCCAGGCATCGCCAAAGTCGTAGAGATATTGGAAGGTCTTGCGCCTGGTATCCGCCAGAACCTGGGCGAGGGTAGCTTTACGGGCGTCGAGCGGTCCGTCGAAGCCGTATTCAGGATCGGGGATGCCGAAGCCGGTTTGCCCGAAGCTCATTTCCCACAGGTGAGAGTCCGTCCAGGAAAAGGCCGTCTGGAAGACGGTGTGCAGGCGATCGAGCCGGATATTGAGCGGGACCTCCAGCGTCCGACTGACGGTCGGTGTGACATCGTCCAGCGTAATCTTCATCCGCACCACGGTGCCGTTGCTCACGCAGCCTTCTCCAGATCGTTGGTCATCCTCGATGTCTGCCAGTTCCAGGGCAAGAAGTCATCGATCCGATTGATCGGATGGTTGCCGATGCGCTCGATGACGTCGGTAAACCAGGCCTCGGGCTCGACACCGTTGAGGCGGCATGTGCCGGCCAGCGAGTAAAAGAGCGCGGCGGCCTCTCCACCCTTCATGGAGCCGACGAACATCCAGTTCCGGCGCCCAAGAGCGACACCGCGCAGCGCGTTTTCCACCAGATTGTTGCTGATCTCGAGCCGACCATCATCGCAGTAGCGGATCATGGCCCGCCAGCGGTTGAGCGGATAGCGACAGGCACGCGCCAGATTGCTGTCGGAAGACAGGCCACGATTCTGGGTTTCGAGCCAGACGCGCAATGCCTCCAGCTTCGGCATCGCCTTGATTTGGCGGATACGTCTTCGCTCATCAGGTGGCGCACCCTTGATATCGCGCTCGATGGCGAAGAGTTCGGCGATCCGCACGACCGCCTCCGCCGCGATCGGTGACGGGCTCTTTTCCAGTATGTCGGTAAATTTCCTACGACTGTGACTCCAGCATCCAACTTCGACGATGTCCCTGGGAGCCTTGGTTTTGGGGTCGCGGTAAAGCGCGTTATAGCCCGCAAAACCATCCGCCTGGAGATACCCCTGATAGCCGGCGAGATGCTTTGCCGGATGCGCTCCGCCACGATCTGCGCTGAAGCGGAAGGCCACGGCGGGCGGGCTCATGTCGCCGCTGGAGCGATCATCGCGCAGATACACCCAGAAGTGCCCGGTTCGACTGCCGTCGCCATTGCCCAGCAGCGTGACCGACGTGTCGTCCCCATGGATTTTGGCGGCTTCCCGGATATAGGCGAACAACCGCTCGCCCAGCGGCGCCAGCAGCCACGCCAGTTTTCGCGCCCAGCGGCTCATCACATCCCGATCAATGTGAAGCCCAACGCGGCGGAAGATTACCGACTGCCGGTGCCAGGGCTGGTGATCGACAAAGCGATTGACGACGAGGTGGGCCAGCAGGGCGCTGCTCGCCATCACCTTGGGCAGCGGCAGATCGACAGCGGGCGCTTGTCGGATCTGTTCGCAGGATCGGCACGCCAGCCTGGGCCGGACATGGCGGATGACCCGGAAGCGCGCCGGGACATAGTCGAGAACCTCAGTGACGGCCTCGTCGATCTGCACTGACGGTCCATTACAACCGGCACTGCACGGGCCGGGCTGATGATCGACGGTCTGACGCGGGAAGTGTGCGGGAAGCGGAACGCGGCCGCCGGCTTTGCGGGCCGATTTCATCACGGGCGGCGCTGACACCTCATCGTTTGCCGGTTCCGGGGCTTCGACCTCCTCGAACATCAGCCGCAGCTGGGCGATATCCATTTTCTCGGAGCTGCGGCCGAACTGGACGCGCAGCAGCCGCGCGACACGATGCTCGAGCTTTTCGATCCGCAAGGTCTGGGCTTTGACGGTGGCTTGCGCCGCCGTCAGTTCGGCCCGTTCCTGCTCCATGACATCGGCCATCTCCAGCAGCATTTTCTGCAAGAGAACCGGGTCTGTGGGAAGGCGATCAAGGGCGAACCGCATGCCGCCGATAATAGCCGAAGCCCACGGTAAATCCTACATAAAATGGCGGTTTTCCTGATCTTTTTGGCTATGCGAGCCTCGGCGTGATCACCTCGTCGTGGACGATCGCCTGCTTCCAGTTCAGCCCTTCAACCAGCATCGCCATCTGGGCTGCCGACAGGCGGAGCGCGCCCTCATGAGCACGAGGCCACACGAACTTTCCGCGCTCGAGACGCTTCGCATACACGCATAGCCCGGACCCGTCCCAGACCAAGGCCTTCAACCTGTCGCCCCTTTTCCCGCGGAACAGGAAAACCGCCCCCGAGAAGGGATCAAGCTGAAGAATATTGCGCACCTGCGCCGACAGCCCATCAAATCCCTTGCGCATGTCGCACGGCGCCAGCGACAGATAGATTTTCGTCGAAGGCGGGAACGCCAGGCTCAATGATCCAGCTCCCGCAGGACATCGAGCACCTGTTTCAGGGCGGCCCGATCGACCTCGCCATCAACCAACACCGTCAGGCCGCACCGCCCGCGGACCTCGATCCGCCCTGGTTCCCCAGTTTTAGCCGACGGCGAAGACGATGCCAGTTCGACCGGCACGAAGCCTGCCATCGCTCCGCGGAGCAGCTGCTTGCGCCAGGTATAGAGCTGGCCTGTTCCAATGCTGTGCCGTCGAGCTACGGTCGATATGATCGCGCCAGGCGCCGTCGTCTCCTTCAGGATCGCCAGCTTCTCCTCGTCGCTCCAGTTCCGACGCCGCTCCAACCGTACAAGCGCTCCGCCATCACCGCGACCGCTCATACGAGGCTCGTTTGACTGCTCGATGTCCATGCTCACGCCTCCTCAAAAGCCGCGAGCTTTCCTATTCCGCTGCCGGCAGCAAGGCCGCCTTCCGTCGGCGCTTACTCTGGAGTGGATGGTCCCGACTGATGGACATCAAAATCGGTGCCGACGTCAGCCGTGTCACTTGTGGGTAATTGGAAGCGTCAGACCCCGCTTACCCTACATCGAAATCCGGTCCGAGAACATCGTCCAACTCAGCGATATTACGCTTTATCTCGTTGCAGGTGCGGGTCGATGCCCGATCATATGGGTTAGAAGAAGCGCTTAAGAGAATGGGTGGGATATCCTGCTTTACCGCTCCAACGTCTTTAGCTGGTTGGGAGGCAATAGATCGAACTGAATCCGTTCCGGTATTTTTGGATTCCTTGTGTCCCTCCTGAGCCGCGCCGGCAGACGCAAAAGTCAGTACCAAGATAGTAAAGGCAGCTGAAAATTTCGTCATATCCGTCCCTATCTACTATGATAATATTCAGATATTCCTGTACCACAGGGTAATCTCTTGTGTGATATTGGAGACGCCAGCACGATAAGCTGCAACGATGGACGTCACCGTCGCATCAGTGGCTCTTGTTCGCGATTCGAAGGACCGCACTGCCACATCACGTGCTGCCCCGCTTGTGACCTCTGCGCGCACGACAATAGTGATCAATGGGGGAGCCTTCAGTCCCTGATCAAAGGTGGCCGTGAACTGCGAAATTTCCGCCGACATGATGTCCGCCGGTTTTTGGAAGTCGCTTCGCGCAACTCGCGTTCGGGAAGACTGCTCCAGCTGGTCAATCAGAGCTAGACGGAACATCTCCGGGACGGGTTGGGACCAACGTGCTTTTGCGAGAGCAGCAACCCGCGAGTTGGCATTGGTTTCAATGCTGTCAGGCCGCAGATTATTCGGAAATGAAAGCTGGCGGACAGCAACAACCCGTGCATCGGCATCAGGCTGCCTTTGCGGGGGCTCACTGCGAAAGGAATATAGGTCCGCAGGCTTACCTCCGCCCAGAAGCCCACCAACACAGCCCGACAGCGAGACTAAGAGGAGCGCTGAAGAGATTTTTAGCAAACTTTTCACTTTGGCAGCTCCACTTCTCGCGCTTTCCCTCTTCCGAGAACAGAACGCGGATCTTGCTGTATTTGTCGGGTAAGTCGATCGAGTGACTCGGCAGCCTTTTCAAGCCCACGTAGAGCCCCCGCCACACGATTACCTTCTGGCCCCTCAAGACCTTCTGCACTCGCGTTCAACTTAGCTATAAAAGCCCGTGCATCGTTCGTCGCGCTCTTCGCATTCGCGGCCGCTTCTCGGATGTCTGCAAAGGCTTGCGTACCATCGCCCTGAATAGCGGTTCTCGCAGCCGCCGCAGCCTGCTCGATGTCACCCGACGCTGAATCAAGGCGACGGATTGCATTTTGAGCATCCGCAAACATTGCCTTTCGACTGTTAAGTTCTGCCGTCACTGATCTGATGTCAGCGAGCATGCCATCGACCTTTGCGATATTTCGGTCAGAAAGCACCCGATTGACCCGATCGAATGATTCAGAAACCTTAGCGAGGGTCTGCCCTCCCGCTTCCAGCACCGAATCCAACGACCCGGGCTTCGCCCTTATTATCGGGGGCTGCTCACGCGAAGCATCGCGAAGCAGTGGCCTTGTAGGCGAACCAGGAGTTAACTGGATAATGCTGACCCCTGTCACACCTTGGGACTCTTTTGAGGCAAATGTATCTACCCTTATGGGTGTACTCTCTTCGACCTTCACATCGATAATCACACGGCGAGAATTCGATGGATCTACACGAAGCTTCGTGATCTCCCCGACCTTGATGCCGTTAAAGTCAACTTCGCTACCTTCGGTTAGGCCGCGCACAGGTCCGTCAAAAACAACTCGATAATGGTCGAAGCCTTTACCAAATTGGTCGTTACCTAGCCAGAGAATGAAGCCGATCGCTGCCACCAGCAGACCAACTGTCAGACTACCCACCAGAGCGTAATTGGCATGCCTCTCCATTTAGTCGCCACCTGAGTTGAATCGCCGTGCTCTTCGGCTTTGAAAATAAGAGCGTGTCCATTCGTCTTCAGAATCACGCAGTTTCTCGACTGCGTCAGACGCGACGATCCTTTTGTCCGCCAGAACCGCTACTCGATCAGAAATTTGAAACAGGCTGTCCAGGTCGTGGGTGACCATGACGACAGTCAATTCCAAGGCATCACGCAGCGATACGATCAAGTCGTCAAACTCTGCAGCCGCGAGGGGATCGAGGCCTGCCGTTGGCTCATCTAAAAAAAGAAGCTTGGGATCGAGCGCTAGTGCACGTGCAACGCCAGCACGTTTTCTCATGCCGCCGGAAAGTTCTGCCGAGCGCTTATAAGCTGCATCATTAGCAAGCCCAACCAGAGAGATCTTCATCTGGGCCAATCGGCTTAGAAACTTGCCTCGAATTTCGGTATGTTCAAGAAACGGCGCTTCGACATTCTCTTGAAGCGTCAGGGACGAAAATAGCGCACCGTTTTGAAACATGACGCCCATGTTCGATGCGAGCCATTGCCGATCAGGACTATTAAAGATGTCCTGACCGTCTACTATTACCGATCCAGAAACTGGTCTCTGTAATCCCAACATCGTATTGAGCAACACGGATTTTCCGCCGCCCGAAGCGCCAACTATTCCAAGAATCTCCCCGCGATAGACGTCGAGGTCTAAATCTTCATGGATTACCGTTTTACCGAACGCTGTTTTAAGGTCGCGTACTTCGATCACCCTTTCCCGCTCGGCCATCACAGGTCCAATTTCATGAAAACGAGGGCGAAAGCTGCATCGAGGAGGATGATGGCGAACAATGCCTGAACGACTGCGGTCGTGACGTTTCTACCCAACACCTCGACGTCGCCACGGACGGCCATTCCCTGGCGGCAGCCAGTCAGTGCAATGATGATGGCCATTACAGGTGTCTTGATCAGACCAAGCCAGAAATGCTGAAGGTCCACCGTCTGCCGAAGACGCTCTACGAAAAACACTGGTGAAATATCTAAAGAAGCCCAGCTCACAAGCAGGCCACCAAGAATGCCGGCAATCATCGCTGCGACTGATAAAAGCGGGAGAGTAATGATCATCGCCAGCACGCGTGGGGTTACAAGCGCCTCCGTGAGATCGACACCCATGACCACCATTGCATCTGTTTCTTGGTTCATTCGCATAGCTCCGATTTGGGCAGCGAATGTAGACGTCGATCTGCCAGCCAGAAGAATTGCTGGTATTAGCACCCCAAACTCGCGCAACACCGATACCCCAACGAGCTGAACGGTGAAAACCGATGCCCCCAAGTTCCGCAGCAGGTTCGTGCCGACCAAAGCCACCACTGCCCCGATGAAGAATGTCATCGTCATGATGATTGGGAGCGCCTCGAGACTTCCCTGCTGCATCACGCTTACTAGCGCTCGCACGCGTAACCTGCGAGGGTTGATAACCGCTCTTCCAACGCCCACCTCAGAGCGGCCCAGGAACAGGATGTTACCATATAGTTCGCTTAGTCCTGCAACCACTTTGCGGCCTAAGCGTGTGAAAAAACCGTAAGACTTTTTGGGTTTTTCGGTCGCATGTTCCTGGATTGCGGGGGCAACGATGTCTAGGACACGCCGAAGCCGATCTGGTACATCGTTTCCTAGATCGCTGGCACCAAGCGCCTGAATAAGCGCGAACGCGCCTGCACTGTCGACCCGCCCTAATTGGCTCCAGTCGATCTGCTCGTCTGAAGCCAGCAAATGGCCATCGGTCGTTGCTCCCGCCGATTGGACCGTTGAGGCCAACCAATCGCCCGAAATTTTCGTTACGTTGTTTTCGGAATGAATGACGGGTTCAGAGAACGGCAAAATCACACCCAAAACCGTTTATGGTACGATACGGTATACTTAACGTGAGGGGATGTGCAATAGGGCAGGCTTACCGTGCTGTTCGCACACCGAGAATCGGCGTCCTTCAGGCACTGGCTGATGTGCGGGGACGGTACGGCCTAAAACTTACCTGCCGCCTTAATGGGATATCATCTCGATGGAGACACGGTCGAACAGCTTTCTGGTTCTCGCGGTGACGGGCTTGCTGCTGGGCACCTTGGTCTTTACGCTGTGGCTGTTGGAGCCTCGCAACGGGAACCGCAGGCCCTATATGATCCGCTTCTCGGGAAGCGTCGCCGGCATTGAAAAGGGATCACCGGTGACATTTTCGGGCGTGCCGGCTGGGCATGTTACATCTGTCGGATTCGACAGCCAAGACCCGTCCGTGGTTCTGGTAGCTGTCAATTTGGAACCAGAAATCCCTATCGTTACCGGCGTCAAGGCTACGATTGTCCGATCAGCATTAGGCGGAACGGCGAACATCAGTCTCGATGGCGCAACACATGATGCGCTCCCGATCGTTGCCGCAAAAGACGGGGAGTTCCCGATCATTCCTGCCAAGGAGGACGGGCTTCTTGGTGGTGGGGGAGACCCGATAGCACTTGTGGAGAAGGTAAGCCGCACCGTGGACTCCGTTTCACGCAACCTTGGTGCCGCTCAGCAGCAGCGCGCGAACGAGCGTCTTGCGGTGCTCGCGCACAACTCCGCGGGGTGGGTAGACAAGGTTGGAACGGCGTCGGAGGGACTCATCGGTGCGCGAGGGCGTATGGTTGCCTTGGGAGAGGGTTTGCAACGGTCAGGCAATCGCGCCGAAAGTCTGAGGGTCACCTTGAAAGATCGCGGTCCATCCGCTCTTGCTAAGGCGAACCGCAAATTAGGGATCGCTCGTGACTCAGCTGAAGGATTCGCTGCCCGCGCCGAGGCTCTGAGGCCCGAGATCGAGCGGGCGACCGCCCTGCAGGACCGCCTGGTCGAGACAATAGGTTCAGTAAGGAGCAAGGTAAGCGCCGTCAGGGAGACGGCCGTTCGTATCGATCAGGAGGGGCTGGGTCTAGGCTCTCCGTCCCTCCCCACATACAAGCCTGACGCAGAGCCTGGGAAATAATCTGCTTGCAACGTTTTCAAGCCGTCGGCGGAGTCCGAGCCGCGGCCACGGAGCCTACGGTCCTTGCGGCATTGCTCGTCAAAGTGCTCGGATCGCGCTATTCTCGGTCCAGGAGAAAGAGATTGAGCGATGATGAGAAGAAAAAGGCGCGGCGCCCCCGAAAGATGGGCAGACCGACCACCGAGGACGCGCTCCGCCTGACCTCGCACATCCTCAAGAGCGCTCGCCAACTGTTCTTCGAACACGGGTTCGATGGCGCCAGTGCCGACATGATCGCGGACCAAGCGCGCATCTCCAAACGAACACTGTACGCGCGCTTCGGTAGCAAGGCGCGCGTGTTCGAGGCGGTGATCCTCGACGAGATCGATACGCAGCTGCGCGCGCTCGAACCCTCCGGCAGCGACGAACCCGACATTGGAGCGCGCCTTCACGTGATTGCCGATCGCCTGCTCGAGTGGCTCCTGACGCCCCGGATCGCCTCCATGGAACGCGTCGTCATTGCGCAAGCGGTGCGTTTCCCCGCGCTCGCGGCGAACATCCACGACTTCGGTTACCAGCGGGCCGTCCAGTGGGTGGCATCGATCCTCGCCCACGCCAATGCCAAGGGAGAGCTTTCGCTGGCCGACCCCGTGTTCGCTGCCGAGCAGTTCGTCACACTCGTCGTGGTTGCCCCCATGCGCCGTGCAGCGCTGGGGTTGTCTCCGCCAGCTTATGACGAGGCGGCGCGCGATCGTATCTCGCGCGGTATCGACCTGTTCCTTGATGGCTGCCGCCCGCGAGACGGGGATGGTTGCAGCAAGTGATGCCCGCCACGGACGACGAGCCTCAGATCGGTGAGCGTGCGCGCCTCGCAGAGCTTATCCAGATCATGGGGCGCCACGGCCTGAACGGGCTCGCCTCTCGCCTGGGCCTGCTGCCCGGTCGTTCCGAGCAGCCGGTGGACGTCGGTACGCCCGAGCGGGTCGTCGCGCTGCTGCGGGACCTTGGACCCGTTGCGGTCAAGCTGGGGCAGGTGCTGGCGACCCGTGAAGACCTGCTCGGGCCGGAATGGGTGCGCGCGCTGTCGACGCTGCAGGACCGGGTGACCCCGTTGCCGTTCGAGGCGCTGGAGCCGACGATCCTGGCTGCGCTTGGCTCCCCGATCGCGGACGTGTTCGCGAGCTTCGACCGCGAGCCGATCGCCGCGGCCTCGATCGCGCAGGTTCATGCAGCCACCCTGAGCGACGGAACCGAGGTCGTGGTAAAGGTACGCCGACCGGGGATCGCGGAACGTGTCGATGCCGACCTGAGGCTGCTCCGCCGCATTGCGCGGCTCGCCGCGAGACACTCACCGGAGATCCGCCGCCTCAGGCCCGACGAGCTGCTCCGGTTCTTCGCGGAGAGCCTGTCGCAGGAAATGGACCTCAGTGCCGAAGCGGCAGCCTGCGAGAGCATCGGCGCGTTCCTGCAGCCGCTCGGCGTTCGCACGCCCGCCTTCTACTGGGATCAGGTCGGCCGCCGGATCAATGTGCAGCAGCGGCTCGACGGCATGCCCGTCCGCGCTATCCTTGATGGAGCGGGAGACTGCGGTGCGGATATCGCCGGCAGATATGCAGATGCAGTCCTGCGGATGATAATCTTCAACGGCCGGTTCCATGCGGACCCCCATCCCGGCAATGTCTTTGTCCTCGCCGATGCGTCGCTGGCGTTCATCGACTTCGGGGCGGTCGGCGTGCTCAGCCCCGCCCGACGAAACGAGGTTGTTACGCTCGTCCTTGCGATCGCCGGTGAGGACACGCGATCGGTGACGGACGTGCTGCTGCAATGGTCGGGCGAAACAGACGTCGATCGCCAGGCGCTGACCCGCGAACTCGACGCGCTGATCGGCCAGTTTCGCGGGGCGGTACTCCAGCAGATCGAGCTCGCCGACGTCTTCGGTCGCGTCTTCGCGCTGCTGCGCACCTACCGCCTGGCGCTACCACCCGATCTGGCCCTGCTGCTGCGAACCCTGCTGATCGCCGAAGGGTTCGTACGACGGCTCGATCCCGGCTTCGACATCGCGGCGCGCGCCGCACCGATCGCGCGCGAACTGCTGCGGGAGCGGATCGGCCCGGCCGGCCTCAAGCGGGGCGGACGCCGGCTGGCGACGAGCCTGGGCCGTCTCGCCGCCGCCTCGCCCGAGCTGGTGGCTTTCGCCGAGCGGGTAGCGCGGTCGGGCGCGCTGCCGATCGAATTACAGGGAGGCGCGGTTTCCCCAAATCCGACGTCGCCCTGGCGCGCCGATCCCAACATCCTGTCAGCCGGGCTGCTCGTCGCCGGCGCGATCCTTCAGCGCGACCATGATGTTGTCGGCGCAATGATGATGGCATCTGCGGTGCTGCCAGCAGCCTGGGCTTGGTTCGCAAGCAGGCAGAGGCGCTGAGGGAGTGGAACAATCCAGGACAGGTGGCGTTTTTCCGAAAAGTAAACCGGTCGGTATATATATTGCCGCCTAATTTCATCGAACAGGGGCCTATCTTTCTTGTCCGAACTATTGGAAAACCGATCGCATGTATCGACTGAGGAGTGGCCGGAATTTGGCGCCGCATTGAGCGACCTGATGCCTAGGCTGGCGAGCTATGCGCGATCGCTGGTCAGGAATTCCGATACTGCACAGGACCTTGTTCAGGAAGCCGTGCTGAAGGCCTGGCGCCACCGCGCGTCGTTTGAGCCCGGTACGAATTTGAAGGCTTGGACTGTCAATCGGCGTGCAAACGGGACCCCCTTTCGAGTATGGCACGACGGTCGAGGAATGCTCCTTGCACTGCGAGCGGCGTAGGGAGGGCGGAGCCCGACCGGAGGCGCGCGCAGCGCAAGGCATCTTAATCCCGGCGTGCCGCAGGGATCAGTTTCGGTTCTTGAAGCGCCAGCTGTCATTGCCGGTCTCGATGATGTCGCAATGATGGGTGACACGATCGAGAAGAGCGGTGGTCATCTTGGGATCGCCGAACGTTTCATGATGCTGCTTTCCTGGATTGGATCATACTGTATTTTGACGCTGTGAGCGCCCTTATTTGCTGGACAGTCAGGTCCACCTGCCACGGCTGTCCCTTCGCAAGTTGCCGGCCCTGGAGCTTGCCGCGTTTCAGCCATTTGAACACCGTCTGCTCGGTAACGCCGAGCGCGATTGCGGCACCTTGGATCGAGTAGCTTCCATCCGGCCAACGGGGTGGATTATGCTCGACGCCATTGATCTTTACCGTGGGGATATGCCAGCGCTGGCGCAACAGGTGCACCGTTTTGTTGTCGAACAGCCCGTCCAGGCTGTTGCGCAGACCCTCCGTGTTTAGTGTGGTTGCGACCTCTGCGTCCATCATGCCAGCGGCGTTGAGCTCTCGGATTCGCTGTTCGAGAACATCGGCATGAGCAGCTTCCGCATAGGATTGCGTGCGCCGCATGACCCAGTGTTCGGTCGCTGCGCCCGTCTGCCAGATGATGCGGATCCACACCATCCCCTTCGCCCGCCGCTGATCTAGAATGACCTTGTCGATTACGAGGCGGAGCATCGCCTTGCGCTCGGTGTTCGCGATTTTTGTCCAAAGATCAGGCAGATCGATGCCGAACGCGGCGATACGGGCGCGATCGTCGGCATTCAGCGCAACGGTTTGCTCCGTCTTCCACCGCCGATAGTCCTGTTCGACCTTTTCGACATCACGCAGCTTGCTTTCCCAGATGCTTTCGAGCGAACGGGCAACGAGGCGGTTTTCCGGCTCGACCGCGTCATATTGGCGGCGTGCACGTTCGCATTCATATTCGGCGCGTTCGCGCTTGAGGGTCCATTGCCGGTCGAGACCGTGGACGTCTGCGTCGATGGCGTCGAGCGCGGCCAGCGCGATGGCGAGTTGGTCAGGGGTGAGCGCTGCAAGGAACTGCCGTTCGACCTCAGCTTCAACCCGCGGCGCGCGCACCTCCTGGCAGTATTGGCCGACGCAGGTCGCTCGTTCGGAACGGCACCGGTAGACCGGATGGTTGCTGTCAGGGCCGGAGTAGTTAAGCGCCATGCGCCGTCCACAACTGCCACACATCGCTATGCCCTGCAGTAGCGCCTTTCCCTTCCGGGGCATGCCACGATGCCCGGCCCGGAAGTTGCCGACATTGTCCGTGAGCTGGTCGCTGATCGCCACATGCGCCTCCCAACTGATATACGCCGGATGAGCATTCTGGATGCAGACTTCCCACTGCTCACGCGGAACAGCACGCGTCGGGGTCTTCACCCCCTCGCTTCGCTTTTCCGGCGCAGCACACCGGCGTCCGTAGACGTAGGCTCCGGCATAAACAGGGTTTTTCAGGATATTGCGCACACGCGCATCGGTTGCATCGCGCCAGGCTAGTTCGTGGGGCGCCGGTCCCTTCAACGGCCTGACCGGCAGGGCAAGATCAGCCCGGCGAAGATAGCGCACTACAGCCTTTGCGCTCCCCAGTCGCATGAAGCTGTCGAACACAAGTCTGATACGCTCTTGAACCTGGGCATCGGGATTGAGCATGATTCCACCGGCGGGCGCGTAAATCAGTCCAGCAGGCAGCGGGATACGCAGTTCGCCGCGCGCCGCCTTCTGCCGTTCCCCCGTGTGCAGACGCATGCGGATCTGATGCAGTTCAGCCTCGCTCATGATCCCCGAGAGGCCCAGCAACAGCCGATCATGGTAAAGTCCAGGATCATACAGCCGTTCGCTGTCGGCGATGAGAACGCTGAACATCGAGCAGAGCTGAAGCAGTTGGTGCCAGTCACTGTTGTTGCGTGCGAGGCGCGAAGCGTCATAGCTCAGAACGAGACCGGCGTGACCCAAGCCAACTTCCGCGATCAGGCGCTGGAAGCCGTATCGGTGCTGAGCCTCCGCACCGGATTTCCCTAGGTCGTCGTCGATGATCTCGACCCGGTCGCGTGGCCAGCCAAGGCCAAGCGCGCGGTCGACAAGCCGATACTGAAGCGTCGTGCTTTCCTGGTGATGGCGGATCTGGCCGACGCTCGATTGACGGACATAGACATAGGCCAACTTAGCCTGCTGCGCAGTGCTGATCCGTTCATCTAGGGCATAATCTCTCAACATCGGCGTCACCGGCGCTGCGGGCAGATGGGCGCGAGCACAAAGCCTGCGCTATTGTCGCCGCCAGCTGGCGCTGGATTCCCGGCGGCAGGCTCGACCAGATCTGGATCTTCGGCCGTGTCTTGGGAGAGCTGATGGTCACCCTGGCGTTCCTCGTCCTGTGATGAACGGCGCAACGCCTCCGCCAGCGCAACGACTCGCATGAGGATAAAGCCTGAGACCAACGGCACAGATTTCGAGTCAGGCGGAGCGGTAGCCAGATCGGTGACGGAACGAAGGATATTTCGCCGTCCGCCATGCGGCACCCGGATGGTCACCCACGCCGGTCCGCGATCAGACACCAGTTTTAGAACCTCGAACCGCTCGCCAAATAGCGGATGTTGCGGGCACGTCACCGTTACATATTGGATCAGCCCGTCAATATCAGAGGTATCACTGGATGGTTGGCTCGCCGAACACGGTTGGCCATTCCCCGAACGCCAGATTGGTCGTGATGATGACGCTGGTCTGCTCGTAAAGTTTGCTGACCAGATGGAACAGCAACTGCCCGCCTGAGCGGGCGAACGGCAGATAGCCAAGCTCGTCTAGGACGACGAGATCGAGCCGGGCGAGCTGGGCGGCAAGCGCGCCGCTCTTGCCGATCCGGGCTTCTTCTTCGAGGCGGGTCACCAGATCCACGGTGTTGAAGTAACGCCCCCGCGCCCCGGCGCGGACCACATTGGCGGTGATGGCGATGGCCAGATGGGTCTTGCCGGTGCCTGTGCCGCCGACCAGGACGACATTGCGCTGTGCAGGCAGGAACGCGCCGCTGTGTAGCGAACGGACCAGCGCCTCGTTGATCGGCGTCACTTCGAAGTGGAAGGCATCGAGGTCTTTCACCACCGGCAGCTTGGCGGCTGTCATTCGGTATCGGATCGAGGCTGCGCGGCGGTGGGTTGCCTCCGCGCGCAGCAGATCGGTCAGTATCTCCATCGTCGTGCGCTGCCGCTGAAGGCCGGTGGTAACGGCCTCATCGAACGCGCCAGCCATCCCCTTGAGTCCAAGCCCGCGCATCGCGTCGATCATGTCATGCCGCTGCATGGAAGTTCCTCAGTTGGTCGTAACGGGGTTCCCGTACCACTTTTGCCAAAAGTAGCGGTAAGAATAGTTGTGATAAATCAGCATGTTGCCGACACGCCGCATTGCCGCTCCGCGTAATATCAATGGGTTGTGTGGCATTCAGGTTTTCAAAGACTCTCCGCAAGAATTCCCATAGCCTTGTCTGTCGGCAAAGGAGAGCTGCCGATGGAAAGCTGGCGAGAGCAATATCTGGGCGTTGACGCGTTGCCCACTTCACTGACCCATGCGGAGATCGAGTACTTTTTCCAGCCGGCCGAGCATATGCTCCCATATGTCTCTTCGCGTCGGCGGCCTTTGACCCGCTTAGGGCGCTCCTGCACATCGGATTCCTGCGTATGACCGGCCGTCCGTTAGCCGGGTTCGAAAGAATTCCGCCCGGAATCCTCGAGTTCGTTGCCAATCATGCCGGCATTCCAGCGCCACAGATCGCAACGTTGCGTGCAATCTATCGACGCCGGAGACGCTGTTCGCGCATCAACGGCTGGCTGCCGAAGCGATCGGCTGGCGGTCTGCGGAAGACGGTGTGCTGCGAATGCTGACGGCCTTCTTGCGATGCCAAGCCGAGACACAGATCTCGAGGCCCGATTTGATACGTCAAGCGCGTCGGTGGTTGTACGATCGTTCGTATGTCTTGCCAGGGGAACGGTTGCTTGAGCGACTTGCCGCCGCGGCGCAGGATCATGTATTGGAAGGTCTGAGATCGGAGATCGAAGCTGCAGTTGGGGCCGAACTGACAGGCAGTTTGAACCGCACCGAGATTGCCGGAGGCCTTAACTCCTGAGAGTGAGGGTCTACGATGAGCAAGACGACGAACAAGTTCGCCCCTGAGGTTCGGCAGCGAGCGATCCGGATGGTGCTGGATCACGAGGGCGATTATCCCTCACGCTGGGCTGCGATCACATCGGTTGCCGAGAAGATCGGGTGTTCCGGTCACACGCTGCTGGAATGGGTGAAGAAAGCGGAGGTGGACAGCGGCAAGCGCGGAGGCGTGCCGACGGAGACCGCCGAGAAACTCAAAGCATTGGAGCGTGAAGTCCGCGAACTGCGGCAGGCCAACGAGATACTGCGCAAGGCGTCGGCATATTTTGCCCAGGCGGAGCTCGACCGCCCGTTCAAACGATGATCGCCTTTATCGACGAACATCGCGATGCCTATGGGGTCGAGCCGATCTGCCGGGTTCTGCCGATCGCCCCATCCACCTATCACGAACGCCTTGCCAAGCGGCGAGACCCGGCTTTGCAATCTGCTCGTGTCCGGAGAGATGAGGAGCTGAAGCCCGAAGTTCTGCGGGTCTTTGCCGAGAACTTCGGTGTTTACGGTGCGCGCAAGATATGGCGGCAGATGAAGCGCGAAGGCTTCGATGTCGCGCGCTGCACTGTGCAGCGGTTGATGCGAAATCTTGGTCTGCAAGGGGTGATCCGCGGCAAGCCGGTTCGCACCACGATTGCAGACAAGGCGGCCCCACGCCCGCTCGATCAGGTCAACCGCCAGTTCCATGCTCCGGCGCCGAACATGCTATGGGTTTCCGACTTCACCTATGTCGCGACCTGGGCGGGGTTCGTCTACGTTGCCTTCGTGATCGACGTCTACGCCCGTTACATTGTGGGTTGGCGCGTCAGTAGAACAGCGCATGCCAGCTTCGTGCTGGATGCGTTGGAGCAGGCCATCCACGACCGACAGCCCGTTCATCGCGGCGGCCTGGTCCATCATAGCGACCGCGGATCGCAATACGTGTCCATCAAGTACACCGAACGCCTCGCTGAAGCCGGCATCGAGCCATCCGTCGGCAGCGTCGGCGACAGCTACGACAACGCTTTGGCCGAAACGATCAACGGCCTCTACAAAGCCGAAGTGATCCACCGTCGAGGACCTTGGCGCTCGTTCGAAGCCGTCGAATACGCCACGCTGGAATGGGTCGATTGGTTCAACAACAGGCGCCTGCTGGAGCCGATCGGAAACGTTCCGCCCGTCGAAGCGGAGCAACGCTACTACGCCATGCTGGACGACGTCCCACTGGCTGCCTAATTTAAGAAAACTTGCCTCCGGCAATCTCGGTGCGGTTCAGTTGGTCAAGTCGTCTTTCCGCCGCGAGATCCATCCCCAAAAGCGTATCCTTGCTCGACTGGCTCCGCGCACCTGCCAAAGGCTTCGGGCGGAACGATATCCAAATGATGCAATCCCGTATCACTGAACTTCAATCGCTTGGTGCTGATCGGCTTGCCTTGCCGAACCTGACAGTCGGCCGGATTCGCCTCCACGCTGTCCGTATTGCGCGCCAAAAAGCGGCCACCCTTTCCCGCCTCACCGAGCCCCGGCGCACGGTCGAGATTGGCTGCTGGTTGAGGCTGCAATTACTGGAAGCGACTGACGCCGTTTTGATGCAGACCGGTCGTCGAATTGGGCAGCTGTGGAGTCAGGCGCGGAATACGGTGGAAGAGCGCGCGCTGAACGAGCTGAAACTCTATCGGTCCAGTTTAGGCATCATGATCGGCGCGCTCGACGACCGCCAAATGATCGATGCCGAATTTCGACAGGTCGCGCTGCGCGCGATGCAGCCCTTGCGATCCTTGCCTGCGACAAAAGGCAAGGTTGCCGCCATTCGCGTTCAAATGAGCGAAGCGCCATCGCGACTTCGCGCCCTCATGCAACAGGTCTGCACGTTGCCGATCGATGTCGCGGCTGCTCATCCGCTTCAGCAAGCACTGGAAACCCTCGCTAGTAAATATTCCAAACGCCAAACAGATCTGATGGAGTGGGAATGCGAGCCGTTCCTTCGGTCGCCTTCCGGCGCCGCAATATTGGGCGGTAACCCTGGCCAGAGGTTTGCAGCCTTCGAAGTGGCTACGGCTATGTTGTTGAAACGCGCCCTTCGCAATGGATCTGCCAGCTCACGCCACAGCGTGCATCACCGTAGTATTGCCGATCAGCTCATGCCAGCTATCACCTGGGCGAATTCTCGGGCACAAGCCTTGCGGAACAATGGCTGGCCAACGACGATCGAGGCTTACCTTCGCCGGTTTCAGGAACCGCTTGCATTGCGGATGGAAATGCTCGGCGAAGCCATCGCCGATGGCGAAATCGGCATTGCCAACGATCGGTTCCAGGTTCCGCGGCTGTCGGCTGCGCCAAAGGATCCCGCTGTCGACGAAACTAGGTCTGCGTTGTTCGGTCAGATCGGCGACGTCCAACTTCCCGCGGTGATGGTCTCCGTCGACTGCTCGACGGGATTTTCGAGCGTGCTTTTGGGCCGTGCCCCTACCCGTCCTGCCGAGCTGGAAGTGCTCTACGCTGCATTGCTGGCGCTTGGTACGGAAAAGACCGCCGCCGACATGGCTCGCATGTTGGACGGCGTGAGCGATGATCGCATCGAGATGATGATGCGAACGCTGGAAGAGAACGCACAGTTTCGGGCTGCAAGTGACCGTGTGGCTGCATCGATGCTCGCCAATCCCATCACGCGCCTGTGGGGCTCCGGCATTGCTGGCTCGGCCGACATGATGAGCATGGATGCGACGCGCCATCTCTGGCTGGCCCGGATTGAACCTCGGCGGCGCACTCCGGCAGTTGGCACGTACACGCATGTCGTCGATCAATGGGCAATCATCTACGATCAGCCCGTGCTGCTGAACCTCAGACAGGCGGGCGTCGCGATCGAAGGCGCGCTGAACCAGAAAGTCTGCGAACTGCAAAGGCTCGCCGTCGACACCCATGGGTTCACCCATTTTGCCATGGCCGCCGCCAAGCTCCTTGGTTTTGATCTGGCTCCACGACTGGCCGATCTGGCGACGAGGAAATTGTACCTGCCCGATGGCGTAGCCGTTCCGCAAACCCTCGAACCCATGGTGGTGCGCGTCAAAGTCTCGCGGCTTGCCAAGGAAGGCTGGGACAGCCTGCTCCATGTGATCATGTCGCTGAAGACCGGCCACAGTTCGGCCGCGACAATCATCGATCGGCACGGAAGTGCGGCAAGAGGCACGGCAACCTATGAGGCCGGGACATTGGTCGGGAAGGTCCTGCGTAGCCTTTTCCTGCTCGATTACCTGGTCAAGCCTGACTTTCGACGCGAGGTGCATCGCAATCTGTCTCAGGGAGAATCCGTGCACCAGCTGCAACGGGCAATCCTGGCGGGCAGGATCGAGGCGAAACACGGACGCAAGCACAGCGAGATTGTGGCAGTCTCAGGCGCGCTGACGCTGCTGACAAACATCGTCATGGCTTGGAAAACTGCAGCGATGCAGGAGGTCGTTGATGCGCGACCGGGCCGCTACCCGCCGGAATATCTCGCGCACGTAGCACCTGTCGCGGTCCGCCACAGCAACATGCACGGAAAGCTGCACTTCCCGATCAGGGAGCGTGGGCACCCGCGCAAGGCTGCGACCCCATAACCTGCACAAAATCCCAAGCTACTGAATTAATGAGGAAACTTCACGATGGTAATTTCTAAATCGTTGAATTTATCCCGTTTTCCTACCGCTACTTTTGGCGAAACCCGTACGGGAACCCCCGATACGGCGGTTTCGCCGCCTCTGACACGGCGCTATCAAACCGGAAACGACCCAGAATCGGGTTGGAGGGAATATTGACGGTCCGGCCACAGGCACATTCGATACGCATGTCGATCCGCGACTCAGCCCAATTCTGAAGGGTTGCAAATTGATCGACTGCATCCATTCAGCGCTTCCACCGTTTGGGACCAGCGGCTCAAGCGATACAGTGTTTCGGCAGTTAGAGCGGAACTCAAGTTGAATTAAACACCTGATATTGATGAAGAACGTCGGTTCGAATATAAGCCTCTTGGAGGCTGCTGTGCTTAAGATCGACCTGAACACATATGGAATGACGCAGGATAGCCCTGCTTGTCCAATCGTGCACATGACGCAGGATGAGTTTGATCCGCTTCAGCCCAATCAGATTGGAGACGGAGACGAGACTACCGCCCAACGTATTGGCTACGCCATCGCCTATCTCATCGCATTCTCGTGCGTCGCCTATTTCATCTACATTTGATCCCAATCTATCTCCGTAAGCGGGGATCCTGGAAGAAGCCTATTTCATGATCAGCGTTCACATCTGCCTGAACATCCGCTGATCCCCGTACCGCAGACGCACGCTGGATTTCTGCATTGTCGCGAACATTATCGATCGAATCTTTACCCTGATTGATGATTCGGCCTGCTGCTCCTGCATCGCCGGTATCTGGTCCATTCGGAATCCCCTCCACGGAATGCGGATGATATGTCGCGCGGACGGTGTCGAAATTTCCGATCTCTCGATGAGGAACGTCCACAAGGTTTGGGCTATGTATCAATTCCTGCACATCCTCTCGGATCGCCGATTGCTTTTGCTGCATCCATGAACCGATCAACGCATTCCTCGCATCACGCTGCTGATCGGTCAGCGTGGTCACCCACAATTCTGGAGCACCCATTCCAGGATTGCGGGACTGCTCCATGCGATACCAATCCGCTAATTCTTGCGAAAGATTGGCGCTTAGTTGCATTCCATGGGTTTCGGCATAGCTCGCGTCACGACTAAGCTGCTCCGATAGTTCGTGGAGTTTTCGTGCGGTCTCTTGGTACGATTTGGCGCGCGAAAGTGAATCCTCCGTACTTCTGGATGAACTCGCAGACATTGAAGCCCGATCGAATGTTCCATCACGGTCATAGGTTCCAAGCGTCTCGTTGGCATTTGAACCATTTGCATGCTCGTCACGCATATTGACCGAAGAGGAATTATTTGATTCCGTATTTCGTTGATCGGAGTTGCTGTGACGCATCGTATCAATTTGCTGCCCGGTTTTGCTAACTGTCCCACCAACACCTGGTAATACGCTACCAATACCGCGGCCGCTTTTTCCCTTTGCACCAGCCCCTGCACCACCGATGCCGGCACGTATCTCGCCAGCGACGGCGTCAATTGTTCCAGCCGTCCTATCATGACCTTGCGAAATGCTTTGACTTTGACCAACCGACGACCTCTCCTCTGTTCCTGCACTGGACGACGCCGTGTTACGATCGAACCGTTCGATCGACGTCCCAGATGAGCGTCCGCGGCTGCTGTCCCACCCGGAACTTTGCTCACTCGACGTGCCAAAGGCGCTGCGATTGGTGTGGGTACTGGTGAGGATGTCCGAAGCCGCGGCTTCATAAGCTTTGGCCTGCCGCTCCGCGACGCTCGCCTGCTCCCTGAGTTCGGACACAAAGCCGGTCGATGCGCGGGGTTCGACATCAAGGCGCGAAATCGCCTGATGCATGTCGATCACCTCGCTGCCATTGCCGAACGCCGACATCACGGACCCATTGTCATTGCGGAAGCTATAGGCCGGCCCACCGTCCTGGTACGTCGCCGCAGTGTTCCACTGGTCGCTCTGCCGCATATTGGACGTCTGGTTTGCCCAGCTCACATTGCCATAGGCGTAATTGCCGGTGGTCTGCTCGAGCGCGGCTGCCTCCGCCGCATTCTGCGCCGGCGCCAGCATCGACATGGATTGGCCGGCGATCGACATGGCGCCCCGCGCGAGCCCGGCGGCGAGAAACGGCACGCTCATCAGCATGAACCCGGCGATCGTCGCGGTTTCAGCGTTGACCGCGCCAATGCCGGCATAGGATCCGAGCGTCATGCCACCCTCGGCCACGCCGGTCGCGGCTTCCTCTGCTCGCGTCATGCAGATCATGTGAAGCACCACATAAAGCGGTCCCCAGGCAGCGAGATAGAAAAAGCCCGTCGCATAGCCCTTGAGCGCCGACACCCCGGTTTGCGGCATGAGGAACAGCGGGAAAATCACCGGGAACATGGCGAAGAAGACGACCGTCAGCACGATGTTGAGGATCGGAACCCAGGCCATCGCCTGCTGGGCGATGCTGTTATAGGTGTTGCGCGCCTGCATGTCGGCGCGGGTCTGCGCGAAGCTGTCGATCGCGCCGGCCGCCGCCCCACCCACCATATTGTTACGCGCCTGCATGAAGGCGTTGATCGCCGTATTCTGGCGCATCGCCTGGGCAAAGCCATCGCCGGACCCTGTAAAAGCGCCATTGACGACAGGGATGTCATGTTTGAGCTTGTCGGCGGCCAGCGTGTTGCTGAGCTTGGGATAGGCTTCCTTCCCCCAGATCGGCGCATGCGCATCGATCATCGGTGCCCATTGCGCGTCGAGCATCTGATAGGCCTGGCGGCAGGTCACGATATAAGGCGTGACCGTGGTGCCGCTGCGTTCGAGCCATTCCTGTGAGCGCGATTCCGCCTCGGTGGCGATCGCCGCCCAGAGATCGGTCGCCTTGGCCAAATCGGTCAGCGATTTTTGATAGAGCATGATGTCGCCGAACACGCACTGCTTCATATATTGCTCAAGGTTCGTCGAAAATTCAGCATCGCGGATGATGAAATTGCGGGTCGCGTCAAAGAGCCGCGCGCCGTAGATGAGGCCGTTGGTGGAATAATTGAGCTCGCTTGGCATGACGAACACGGTCTCGGCCGTGCGGGTCAGATAATCGCCGATCTGGGTGGTGAAGCTTGCCAGTACGCCGAGGCCTAACGGCACATTTTCGACGGTGGCAGGGGCAAGGCTGGGATTGATGCGGTCGGTCACCTTGATGCTGACCGTCGGGACCATCAAGCACATATAGATAAGCGTCGCCTGCAGGAACCAGTTGAGCCAGGCCTTGTAGTTCAGGGTGAAGGCGACGACGAACAGCGAGTAGATAAGGCCCATCACCATGGCGACGCGGATCATAGAGCGATAGCCCCCGCCGCCTGACCAGGCCGCGACGGCGTTGAAGGTGTTGACGAGATATTCGCCGCCGCCGACCGTGAAGACCTCCAGCATCGCCCGTCCCTCCCGCCTAGTTGAGGCCCTGGGCGGACAGCCCGCGTGAGAAGCTCAATGCCGCGGCCATGCCTGGCGACATGCTGTTTTGGAGCGTAGATTCCAGTGCCATGGTCCGGTTGATCACCTGCATGGTCACCTGGAGCTTGGTGTTGAGCTTCATCTCGCGCTGGGAGAAGCGCTGCCGGGCTGCGGTGATCTGCTGCTTCCACTGATCGGCGGTCGCCTGGTCGGCCGTCTGATAATGGACCTTCGACTGCTCGACCCGGTCCATCATATTGTCGAGCATGGCGTTCAGAAGGTCGACCGCGACGATCTCCGACAGCGCCTCGGTTTCGCCATAGGTGAGCTGCGTATGCGCATAGGCGTAAACGGTCAGGATCTTGTAGAGCGGGACGGTGGCGAGGTTGAGCAACTGGCGTTCAGCGGCGGTGAGCGCCGTGTTGGAGCGGACCTTCCCATACATGTCATCGATCATCTGCTGGATGCGGGGGCGAAGGGCGCTCGCCCGGGGGATGGTCAACGTCTGCTCACCCACATCATAGCAATCCCCATCATTGCATTTGAGAATCTTGACCGCCGAGCCGCCTTCGGTGCCATCGAGCAGCGCCGTCACCACCGCATCCTCGGCAGGCCCGAACATCACCACCTTGCCGCCGACGCTGGCATCGGTCGAGGGCGTCGTGACGATCGTGCCGACCAACGTCATCACATATTCGGAAAATTCCTGGTCGAACGCCCCGAATTTGGCGGATTTGCTGAGCGCCTCCCAGGTATAATTATGCTTCTCGCCGACCAGCTGGTCCTTCATCGCCGCGTCGGAATTACCCGCGATTGTGCTGTCGCGGCTCCCGCCATTATTGCAGCCCTGGCGCGAGGCGGCCCAATCGGAAAAGACACCCTGGCTGTTGCCGACCGCCTCGCAGATAGTGGCGCGGGTCGTGTCCATCTGCGGCCATATGCCGCCGACCAGCGCCTGCGCGGTCTCGCAGCTGGAGATGTTCATCTGGTTCAACAGTTGCGCCTTTTGGCTGAACTCGTCCATGACCTTGCCGATTTCAGGCGAGACGGAATCGATCGCGAGCTTGAAGGCAAAGCCCAGCGCATTGTTGGCGGTGGCCTTGAGCATCGCCACGATCTCGGACGCGTTGATGAAGGAGAAGGAACCTGAGAAAAGATCGATGCCGCCGCAGCCCGCACGCGCGCTCGGAAGCTGGAGGTTGAAGGGCGAGACGCTTTTCTGCGGAAAGCGCGTCCAGACATTGCCCAGCGAATAATAGCCCGCCGACTGGCCCTGGAAGGCGGTGGGCCCGGTGATGTTGGCAGCGCCCCCCGCATCATTGAAGAAGCTGTTCATCTCGGACGCCACATTGGCGTCGGCAACGCCGATGACGCTCAGATGCACCGCCGTCATCAGGGTGACGGCAGCAGCCCCGCGCTGAAGTAGAGAACGGAGCCTGCTGTCTTTGCTTGGCTGTGCCATCAATAATCACTCCCCACCTTGGTGTTGGTCAGCATGAATATCCGATCCATGATCTCGTCGGCGCTCAGCATCCCGAACCCGACGGGGACCGTCCGCTTGGTCGCGGTGTCGAACAGGACCAGCGCCGGCGTCTCGTTGCCCGGCACACCCATGCGCACGCGCTGGCCCGCATCCACCACATAATCGGGAAAATCGCGGTTCGGCCCGCCGTCCATCGACACCGCCATCACCGCCATGCCATGGCTGTCGGCCACGGATTTGAGGATCGGCCCGAATATCTCGCAGGCGCCGCAGCTTTGCGCGTAGAAATAGAAAAGCCCGTAGCGCTGCCCCAATGTTTCCAGCACTGCGTCTCGATCGGCCTTGCGATTATCGAGCCAGGCGCGCTTGCCGACCGTACTGACCGGCCGCTGAAGCGTGTAATCGAGATCGGGGTTCTGCCAGAGCGCCCGCTGCCAGGTGTCTGAGAAGGTCGAGGCGCGATCGAGTTGCTCCCGCTGGAAACGGACATAGGCGATGACATTCTGCTCTGTCGGTTCGAGGATCGCTCGTGCCTTGAGCTCATCCAGTTCCTTCGTGATCGCCGCCATCCGATCGGCGGCGCTTTGCTGGGGCGTTTGCGCTGGCTTTTCCGGTTCAGCCTTGGGCCTGACGCAATAGAACCACTGGCCGAGGCGGCGTTCCCGGCAATAGAAATCGTCTCCCGCATCGGACTGCTCCACGCCATCGGTCGCCGCACCGGGTTCGTCCGCGTGGACGGGAGCGGAAATTATGGCCGATGCCAGCATCCACGCCACAAGCACGCTTTTCATCGCCATTTTATCGACCCTCCTTGCCTTAAACACGCGACCTCAATGGCCGCCGGGCGCGCTGTCCAGTTCCCCCTTGGTGAGCTGCAGCACCGACATCATCAGCGCGACATCGAGCAGCCGCGTGCCCTGGTCGAGCATGCGGATGATGCCGTTCATGAGCGGTCGGGCCATGTCGCGGCCCTGGATGGTTGCGCGAAACCGGTCGCCGCGCTTGATGAGCCAGCCGCGCCCGGTCATGTGGCCGACGCTATCGGCAAGGGACTCACCCGGAATCCCGCAGTCGAACCATCGCCCTACTCCATCGTGAATCTCCTGCGCGCGCATCGGCGAAGGGCTGCGATAGACGCAGATGAAGATGGCAAGCTCGAAGGCGGTCATGTCCCATCCAAAGGGAGCGCGGGGCGCCATCATCTCATTGGCCATGGAGATCATAATATCCCTGTATCTTCGCTTGAATGTCCGTCATGGTCTGGACTTCATCAGGCAGCTTGGCCGCGTCCATGAACTCGGAATAGACTTCGGTAAAATCCATCACCGAGAGATCGAGGCTCGCAAACTCCTCGATGGTAAAGCCCTTGCACTGCTCCTTCTTGGGCTTGTCCCAGGGCTTGTTCAGCTGGATACGGCCCTGTTCCTGCAGGATGCGCGAGAGCTTGCTCTCAAAACAGCAATAGGCGGTACGCTTGGTCTTGCAGATGCCCAGGATGCTGGACGAGCAATAGGTGCCGACCTTGTGGCAAAAGCCCATCCGGTCCTTGATATCGAGCTTCATCTCGCCCTGCGAGCAGGCGAAGAGCGTCAAGAAAGGCGTCGCCAACGCCGCGATCGCGGCGGGGCCGCCGGCAAGCGCCGCCGCGCCCGCGCCGATGGTCAACAGCCCGGAGGTCTTCCCCGCGCAGCAGTTGATGAGCCCAAATACCGGCTTGTGGCAGCTGTCCCGTTCCCCTGAAAAGACGGTGAAATTATTTTCGTCAAACTCCTTGCCGGCTTGGTCGATCGAGTGGAGCGCCACCAGCGCGTCCTTGAACTCGGTCGAGGCCTCACGGACGATCGGTTCACAGTCGCCGTTGATGCAGTAGACGTCGCCGCCGCAAATATATTGCTTCTCCGCACCCCGTTCGCTCTGCGGCACCGGGCAGCGATAGACATTTTCAAAGACCTTGCAGGCGCCAGGGTCGTAGGCCGGATCCTCCTCGTCATCGATGCATTCCTTGCGCAGGAAGCTGCATTGGGCATTGGCCTCCAGATCAGCGCAGTCATTGCCCTCGCCGATAATGGTGCATTGGTAGCTGTTCGCTTTGGCCCAGCAATCCTGTGTGACGCTCACCCCATCGACCATCCGGGTCCTGGGTTCGCTGTCCGTGCAGACCGACGATGTGAGCGTGCATTGTCCATTGCGGACCGGCGCAACGCAGGAAGCCAGGTCATCCGCCGTTCCGACATGCACCTTGGTCGTGCCGCTCCCTAAGTCCACCACCGGCGCCGGGGTGAAGCAGCCGAAGGCATCGCAATATTTCTTGCCGTTTGTCGACGCTGCGGGCGCCGTGCAGCTATAGGTGCGCACGGTGTTGGATTGATAAAGCGAGCGATCCTTATTGAGGCGGCCCACATAGCGGCGCTCTACGGTGAAGCTCGTGCTTTCGAGGCTACACGTCGGGGCGGTTTCAAAGCCGGTGCAACTGCTGCTGCTCGTGTTGGGATCCCATCGGATCTGCTTATGCCACACCTCATTATACCAGTAGCCGCAGCTGTACCGGTATGCCGTCTTCTCCTCAAACTGCGGAACCTGGGGCACGGTGCAGCTGGGCTGGCTCTGGTCAACGCTGGCGCCGGCATTGCAGGTTGCCTCATAGCTGCTGGACTGCCCGTCGCCCGGCGGCAGCGCGGTGCAACTGCCACTCGTGCCGCCGATCTCCTGGCCCTGCAAATAGCTGCCCGGATCATTCTCAATCGTGGTCGCCCTGCTGGCTGTCGACTTGATCTCGTCATTGTCGAAGGTCGCCCGTGTTCGATCCGCGTCCGTGGTGATCCGGTAGCTCTCGCTCGTGGATTTGAGCGCCGCACTGTCATTTTCGAGTTTCTCAGGGTCATCGAAATAGTCCCCCTGCTGCAGGCTCGACCCAGCATAGCCCGGCACGGCCTCAGCCTGCGATTGCTCGCTGGGCACCAGCGCGCCGTTCGACCGCATGGCGTTGCCGAGACCCTTCCCCTCTTCCCGCGCCTGTTCCTGCGTCATTTGCGCGTATAATGGCGCTGCCGCGGCCGCAGCGCTGATCAGCAGCAGCAGCGCGGCCCTGTATCTCACGGCTTTGCCCGGTCCATATGAGCGAGCGCGATTCCTGCAACCTGTGCGCCTGGCCCATGGCCTTCCGCAAAGCTGCTGAGCGCATAGCGGACCGTCACATTGCCCGTCATCCGGTCATGCGGCGGCACCCGTGTCTGGCAATCAAAGCCCGCACAGACGTCAAAATCGGAGGAGACCGCGACATAGGTCGGGACCGCCGCCACATCGAAGGCGCGGAAGAGACGTGGATCGATGCCGATATTCGCCATATCCTGTTCGTCCACGATTTTCCCAAGCTGGCCGGCGAAGACCTTCATGCTGTTGCCGGGAAAACCGCGAAATACGACGATGCCGCCGGCCGCCGCTGTATCCCGCACCATCTGCTTTAAAGACGCTGGCGGCATGGAGAGGCTGGCAAAGGCGATGAACTGCGGTGCCTCGCCGGGCTTGGCGGTGAGATTCTGCGCCGCCCCCTCGACGATCGCGTCAAAGTCGATGGGGCCGGCAGGTCCGGTCGGGAGATCACTCGCGGCGACCCGCTTCATATTTTCCGTGCCGTACTCATGCACGCTGAGCGCCTCTTCCCGGAATGCGTCGCCCCGATCCTTGACCTCATCGACAAAGGCATTCGCTTCCGCCTGCATGTCCGCCGCGCGCTTCTTGACCGCCTGGACGTCGATCCCCTCGACAGTCTGGGCGAGCAGTGCCGAGAGGCCGGCGGTGGCGAAAAGGGCGGCAAGCCCGATCCTGGCGAGATGCATGGCGTCCCTCCCCTAAAACACGCAGCAGTTGCGCTTGCGCCAGACCAGATAGCCCATATCCTCGCCGACGGCGGGGAAGGCCCGGCCCGCGTCGGGCGGAAAGGTCGAGGCGCCGATCGCCGAACATGCGAAACGTCCCGAGACCGTCGGGATTGGGTTCACCATCTGGAAGCGATATTGCTGCTTGCGCATGATCGGCATCAGATATTTCTTGCACAGGCCCTTGGACCCCATCGTCCCCCAGGCCAGCGCCTGGCGGTGCATCTTGTAGGCGAAGCGCGACAGGGCGAGCCGGGAGGATTGCACATGGCCGATCGATGAGGGAATATTTCCGTTCATGGGATACATGGACCCCTGGCAGCCCGCACACCAGAAGAGCGGATCGAGCGGCACGCCGACGGTGCCCGCGATGCAGTCCGCGGCGCAAGCGGCCTGCGCGACGGGGTTGGCAAAGACGATCGCTTCGGGGTTGATGAGGCCCGAGAGCGCATCATCCTGCCAGAGCGGGTCGACCTCAGTCATATAGGCGATGTCGAAGCTCGCCTGCTCGAAGCAGACGAAGTCGGTCAATACCTCCATCCAATAGAGCAGCGGATAGACATACCAGTGGACATGCCATTTGGCGGTGCTTTGCGAGCGCCCCCCGACCATCGAGGGCCCGGTCATATAGCCCTGGCCGATATCGAAGCCGGGCGCGACGCGGATGCCGCCGAGATTGGGGAAGCACCAGGGCTTCATGGTGACATCGGCGAGGCGTGCCGGTTCCCAGAAGCCGACCGAAATGCCGATGCGCGGGAGCGGGTCGGCGCAGGCGCAGATGGGCGAAGCGGGATTGCCGGTATCGGGCCGGTTGCCCGGCCAGATCTTCGTGCCGCCGACCGAAAGAGGAAACAGGCAGGACCAGCAGACATCCGTGATGGGATTGGCGAATTTGCCGTGACAGGTCGGCCCCGCTGCCTCGGCGCGCTGCGGGGTGAGAGCGAACGCCGCCAGCAGGCCGAGGATCATCAGCAAGGCGCGAAGGCTGCGCATCATTCGCCCTCCCCGGCTTGGGTGAGCCACTCCGTGTCCGCCCGATTCTTGACGCGGAGATAGATGAGGCTGTGGGTGGCGGTGAGGAGCATGAGCCCGGCGATGAGGAGCGAGGCCCTGCTGCCGAGGAGTTGCTTCAATGGGTCGAGCAGCAGGATGGTGGTGGCGAGGGCGAGGTAAAGACCCTGCCAGACATGCCGCATCGCCCGCAGGAACCGGGTTTCGGGCGCCGCCATCGGCGTGCGCAGGAGATCGAGCCAGAGCGGCATCATCCGGCCCTCTTCGCGTCGAGCAGCAGCTCTTCGATCTGCATGACCCGGTCCGCAGGCCGCACCACGGCGGGCGTGTGCTGGATGCCGAACCTGGCGGTAAGCCGCCCCTCCTGATCGAAATAGAAACGGCGTTTGCGGTTGGTCATCTCATCGATCGGTGAGCCGCTGACCAGGATGATCTTCGCCTTGGCGTCGCTGTACCGGGTCGTCGCCCAGGTCATCTGGGCCGCGTCGTCGCCATTGACGAACACCAGCGCCTGGGTGAGCCGCACAAAATCGAGCGGATTGATCTTCTGCCCCGCCGCCGCAATAAGTGTCCCCTTCTGGTCCCTGATATCCTGCTCGAGCGTGACCGTCGGATCGAACTGCCAGCTGCGCGCCGCCTGCGCAGGCGTGATTCCGGCCACGGGATCGGGCCGGCGGACCTTGGCTTCCACCCTCTTGGCAAAAGCCGCGTTCATCCGCGCCAGTTCGCCGCTCGCCTCGGCGCGTTTCAGCCGCGCTTCGATAGTGGCCAGGAGATCGGGTTCGATGACCGGGAAGGTTTGGCCGACCGCGCCATAGTCCCGCGCTTCCGAACGCATTGGGCCGATGATCAGCAGGGCACCCGCCAGCGCAGCGCCGGCGATGGGGACGGTGAGCAGCACCCTCACAGCACGGGCACCCCTGCCCCGAAGATTTGCCGCGCGCAGACAAGACCAATCTCGCCATAGCGGCTGTCGAACCCGTCCTTGTGCGGCGTGCCGACATAATAGCAGCTATTCGGGATCACGCCGGTCGGTCCCGGCGTTAGCCGCTCGCCGAGGCGCGTACGCGCCTTCCTATGCGCGACCGGCCGACCGTTGATGCGAACGTCGGTGCCGTCATGGCTGATGACATCGCCCGGCATGCCGTAGACAATCTTGCCGAATAGCGGCGTTGGGTTCCCGAAGTGCCGTCGCACCAGCGCATTGGCGGGCGGATCGAAGAAGATATAGTCACCGCGCGCCGGAACCTTGGTGCGGTGGATCAGGAACGCCCAGTTGGGCAGCGAGTCGGTGAGGTTGATCAGCACCGCATGGCGCTCGCGCCAACCGTGAAGGGCCTGCCAGGCGCCATAGCCGATGACGGCGATGCCGAGCAGCGCCCAGAGCCGCTTGCGCGGACGCCAGCCCGATACGCGCGGGCTATCACTGACCACCAGCGCCATCGTGCCCTCCAAAGCTTGAGACCGAAGCGCCCATCCCGCCGGGATACTCACCTGCCAGAGGCACGGGCGCGAATGGTGACGAGGCTCCGGCGGGCGACGGCATGGCGGGCATCGGCGACGGAGCAGACGCCTGCGATTGTGGAGTTGGCATTGGCCCTTCAAGACCACCGGTCTCGCGCTGAAGGCTCAGCAATTGCTGGGCGCTCGCTTGCTTTGGCATGGCGATGCCCGAGGCATAGACGGCCTTTTTGATGCTCTCGGTGATGTCCGGCACATTTTTGGACAGGACCGCCTCGCCCACCATGACGATCTCGCCCTGGCGCGAGCGTCGTTGCAACTCCTGGTCGAGCGTGCCCATGAAACGGCGCATTTCGGCCTCGACCTGGGCGGGCGAGGATGCCGAATGCGCCTGCGCCTGGACATATTCGCCGACAATGGTCGAGAGGCGCGCCGACACGATCCGCTCGGCCGGTGGCGCGAGCAAGGTCTTGGTGACCCACATGCCCCAGACCAGGGCCGCGGCCAACGCCGCGCCACCCAGAAGCTGGCCGCGGGTGAAGCCTGCAAACAGGCTGGTACGGCGTGGACGGAGGACGGGGTCCGGCGCGGGCAGATCGAGTTCCTGCTGCTCAGCCATGGCGGGCGCTCCTCTGCGGCGCGGGCAGGATATGATGGCGGCGCAGGATCATGAGGAGAAGGGCCGCGCCGCAATAGATGGCGACGGCCAAGTGCCGGAAAGCGGCAAGCCGCGCAGGATCGGCCGCCAAATAGCGCGTGGTGAAATTATGGAGCTGGATCACCATGCCATCGATTGAAAAGCCGCCGATCGCGAAGAAGAACAGGGCAAGGAGACCCCAGCTCAGGAGCAGGGTCGTGGCCAAAAAGCCCGCCAGTTTCAGCGTCAGCGCTGCCAGGCCCGCCCAAAACTGGCGCGACCGCCGCCGCTCCGCTCTCCGCACGATCTCCTCACTAGCACTGATTGTCAGTTCTCGCATGACTCCATCACTCCGCTGTCAGGGGAAGATCGCCCGGGTCCGCCGACCATTTTTCCGGCATGTCCGGGAATGCGACGCGCTCGATCGCCTGCTCCATGGTGAGACCCTGCGCCACCAGGTGTTCGATCGCAGCGAAGGTCCTGGGGCTCGATGAAAAGAGCGTCGCGCTATAGGGATCGAGCACGAGGCGGCCGACCGCCAATGTCTCGGGTCCCTTGATCATGATATCGGAATACTCAAAACCGTTGCGTTTCAGCGACCGCAGCAATGCATCGGTATAGTCATCCATCTCGAAGCGGTCATGCTTCTTGAAGTCGGCAATGGTTTCCGGCTTCTGCTGGAGAATGACGAACCAGTCGCTATTTTCGAGTGCCGCGATCGATCCTGGCGACTTATAATAGTCGTTCAAGGACTGGGTCGCCGTTACCAGCGACGCGCCATATTTGCGGCAGGTGCGCGCATAAGTCTCGATGAAGTCCGCCATCGCGCCGCCGCGCAGCATCTGCCAGGCCTCGTCCAGGAGCAAGGCCTTGGGGATCGATCGGTCAATCTTGCGCATCATCTGCTGGGAGAGGAACATGATCGCGGTGAGCACCACGCTGCGCAATTCCTCGCGCGCGGAAAGATCGGAAAGCTCGAAGACGGTGAGGTCCGCCGACAGTTCGAACGACACCTCGCCTTCGAAAAATTTGCCGAACGTACCGCGCGACGAGAAGGGCCGCATGGCGATGCCCAGCGCATTGGCAAGTTCGTTGCCGGTCCGGTCGAGCGCCGCGATCACATCATCGATGCACCCGGATCGCCCCTTTTCTTCCCAGACCTCATTCACCGCCCCGTCGATGAGGCCCCGCTCGGTATCGTTCAGCCGGTCGATATGGCGGGCCATCTGGTTCACAATGGCTTTCAGCATCGCCATGCAGTCGAGCTGATAATCCTCGTCGCGCGCGGCGAGATCGGCGTCGATCATGCTGAAGGGATTGAGGCAGAAGCCCGAGGACATGGTGAACTCGACAAAGGCGCCACCCTGGAGCTTGGCGCTGTGCTCGAACGAGCGACCGTCGTCGATCACCACCACCCGCGCGCCCGCGCCGCAGAGCGAGGCGCAGAGTTCCTGGAGGGCGACCGATTTGCCCGACCCCGATTTGCCGAACACCGCGACATTATGATTGCCCGCCGCATTCTCGAAGGGTGACCAAAAGAAGGGCTGGCCCCGCCGGCCGATCAACAGCAGATGCGGCGTCCGGCCGCCCAGATACTCGCCCTGGATCGGCGCCAGATTGGCGGCCGTAGTGGTCAGCATCGTGCGCATCCGCTTCATGCGCTCGAGATCCTTGGAAAGGCCGTTCGCCATCGTCATGGGCATGGCGCAGAGCAGGCCCATGACCTGGAGATAGCGATCGTCGAGCAGATCCCAGCCCGCCGCGCGATAGACGGATTTGAGGACCCGCTCATGGGTATCCCCCTTCCCCTTGGGCGAGAAGGCCGTAACCGAATAGAAGAGGCGCACGAGCTTGCGTCCCTGCTTCATCTCGTCATTCACATAGCGCCATTCCTGGCTCTGCTCCTTCAATTGCGGCAGGAAGCGCGCCGACTTGCTGTCGGCCAGGCTGGTCGTGCGCATGAATTTGAAGCCCGCCTTGCTGGACGCTGCCTCGACATCGGGAAAATCGATGCAGAGATTGGTGGCGACCGGACAGGGCATGCGCAGCTTGTCGGTGAACATGTCGCCGATCAGCCGCGCGACATCCCAAGGCGCCCAGCGCTGGGGCAAGTTGCGCACCGAAAAGGAGCGGACATCGAAGGTGTCGGGGTAAATCTCGCCGATCTCGGGGGTACCGTCGATCTCGCGGCCGGTGGGACGGAAGCGCTCGGTGCGCAGCAATATGCGATCCGCCTCAACCCGCATCTCGACATCGCGCCGGATCGCCTGGTCGGCGATGGGATCGAACGCATTATAGCTCACCGCGTCGTCGCCCGGCGCGGTGGTGGGCGAGGTGATGTCGTCGATCCACGCGATGAGCGCGGGCGGGTCCATTTTGCGGGCGGTGACGTTGATCGAGGCCAGCGCGGAAATGAGCCCGTCCATGACGCCGACAATCTCCTCGTTGGAGACGCGCGAACTTTCCGGCGTCGAATAGGAGATGGCGACACGGTGGTTTCGCAGGCCAAAGGGCGCGTCGGCCGAGAGCGAGGTCCAGACGCCCTGGGTCATATGCTCGACCCGGTGCTTGGCCATGCGCTCGTAAATCCCGTGCGCCCGGTAACGCGGCACATACCATTTGGAGAGCAGCTCGCCGACGCGCGGGCTCATCCATTGGTGAAATTGCAGGCAGCCGGGCGTCGGGATCGCTTCGGAGAGGAATTGCGCAAGGATCTCGCCGCTGCGCTCATCCGCGCCCACCATCGGCGCCACCTCCAGCACGAAGCCGCGCGAGGCGCTGTTGTAGAAGATGCCGCTCTTCGCGTCGTAGCTGCGGTAGGGCAACCAATGCGCCAGCATCGGGACGCCGAGATCCGGGCGGCCGCTGTCCGGGCGCTTGGTGTCGCCCAGCATCCCCGCCATCAGGCGCTCGAAAATATTGGGATCAGCCATCATTCATCCTCCGGGATGGCGGCAGGAAAGGCGGTTGCCCGCACGATGGGTTGGACGACCGGCTTAGGCGACGCGGGCACGGAAACTGCGGCGGCGCCTTTCGCCGGAACCAGCTTGCTCGGAAGCGCCGCTGGGGTAGATGAGGCCGCTTGCGGCGCGGAAGGTGTCGGAACCGACGGCGAACCGGCCCGCGCGGCGGTCCCAAGCCGACGCGCCACATCAGCCTTGATGGCCGCTACGGGATCCGCCTTCCGCGCCCGCGCCGCTTCGACGGCTGCCGGCGTCGGCAGATCGGGATCAACGGCGAGCGGTGGTTCGGTGGTAGTGACGGCCTCGGCCAGGCTCTGCATCTGCGGCGCGGCCGAAAACGCGTTGCGCGGCAGGACCGCTTCCTGAGGTTCGGGCGCGCTCTGCCATTCTCCCTGGGCGACCACGGCGCGGATGGCGCTCGCTTCATGGAGCCGACCGCCTTCATCGATGAAAGCCGGGAACACAATGCGCATCAACCGCTCGCGGCTGCGCGTGGCGTCGGCGCTGACCGCCATGCGCACCGGCTCAGCCGCCGCGACCTTGGTGGCCGCCGGACTCTTGCGCTGCTCCTCATAGGGCCCTGCTGGGGTCGGCGTGGCCGAGGGATCATCGGTGATCATGGCGAGCGCTCGATCATCGATGACCGCGCTCGGCGCACAAATGCCATCGGGCGCGGCGCAGGCGAAACTGCCCTTCACATTACCGCCAAGGCTCGCGCAGCCGGTTGAAAGAAGGCAAGCCAGGACGCTGCTGATCATCGCGGCCAGCGGCCTTGTCGTGACGGCCCCGCTCACGACCGTGCGTCCTTAAGCCAGGCTTCGAGAAATTCGCGCGGGCGATACCCTTCCAGCACCGCACCGTCGCTGCGGACGATGACCGGCGTGCCATTGAGGCCGTGTTTGTGAGCAAAAGCCTCATTGGCATCAAGCCCCGACGTGTCGCAGGTCGCGCCGCCCGCCAGCGGCTCTCCGGCATAGGCGGCGTGTACGGCCCGCTCCTTGTCCTTCGCGCAATAGACGCGGTCGGCAATGTCGCGGCTGCCCAGGACCGATATCGGCCGCTCGATCACCTTGACGTTCATCGAACGCAGGACATTGGACAGCGCGCGGCAATAGCTGCAGCGAAAATCGGTGAAGATGGTGAGGCTCTGGCCCTGCGGATTGCCCCAGATGATGGCGCCGTCCTTGCCGAGGCTTTCGAGTGAGAGCTTGGGCGATCGGCGTTCCGGTGTCGGCTTTTCCATCCGGCCACCCTTGGCGGCAGCGGCGAAGGCGGCCTTTTGCGCATCCTCGCCCGTCAGGTTCGCCGCCGCATTGGCCGAGGCTGCCGCGCCCACCAGCATGTCGGGGTTCATCTCCAGCAGCTTGGCTGCCGTCAGGTCCTGGCGGGTCTGCATGTCATAGACACGGCCGATGATGAGGTAGCGTGCGGCGGGATCGACATAGAAGAGATTGGCGCCGGCGGTGATTTCGCACAAGCCACTGACCTTCTGGCAATCGACTGCGCCAACCTGGGTCTTGGGGAGCCGGGCCTTCAGCGCCTCTCTGACCCCGCCCTCCGCGCCGCCAACATCGGCCGCGAGGCTGAGGCTCGCGAGGCCGACGCAACCGAAGGCTAACCCGATCGATGCAGCTCGATATGAGAGGAAGCGCCCAAGGCGCCGCAGCCTAGTTGCGAACATAAACACCCTCCAGGAAGACGATCTCGACATCGATGCCGGTCGGCATCTCGATCACCGGCTGATATTGCTCGGCCCGTTCGATCAGATATTTGGACACAATGTCGCCGGTTTGGGCGACGCCTTCGCCAAGCCCGCCTTCGAGGATGTCCCCGGTCGAGAGCTTGTCACGCTTGCCATTGGTCGAGATGTTGGTGCCCTGGAACACACTGTTCGCATTGGCCGAAAAGCCGCGGCCAAAGCCGCCCACCAGGCCCGCCATGAAGGCCTGGGTGACCAGCGATCCCTCGCGCGACACCACCCGGCCGCGCACGCCCGTCTTGCCGCCAAAGGCGATGAACCCCTTGACCTCGGACACCGCATAGCGGCCGCCCGGTTGCGGGCAGGTCATCTTCTGGAGCTTCACATAGACTTTCTCGCTCGAGAGATCGCCGCGCGCGGCACCATTGATGAGACAGCCTTCGATTTTGGTCGTGAGCAGCTTGCCATTGGCGAAGACCGAGCGAGCGGGACCGGTGATGCGCAGCACGACGGGCAACGGATCGGTCTGGCTGTTGACGCCCGCGCTTGCATCGACCCCGACAATCACCCGCGCGCGAGCGAAACTGTTGGGCGGGAGATAATTGGGGCTGTCGGTATAGACGGTATTGCCCTTGGCGACCTTGGACGCGATCCCACTATCGCTGCTGGTGAAACTCACCATCTTGACCTCATTGCCGCGGGGGAGCGCATCGGCGCGCACCGCACCTGCGTCGCCCGGTGCATCGGGCCGCTGATAGACTTGCGGGCCATTGGGGCCGTAGAGCGCGGAAGGGCCTGCCATCGCTGGCTGTGCCGTGCGCCGCTCGGAAATCTGGCGCTTCAATTGCTCATTTTCTGCCTGATAAGCGGTCAGCACCCGCTGCCCGTCGGCCTGCATCGACTGGTTCTGGGCTTTCAGCGCCTCGACCTGCGAGGCGAGCTGGTCCATCCGCCGCTGCTGGCCGCCCACGGCCTTCAGCTGATTTTCCTGGGCCTGGAACTGGTTTTCCGACATCGCCATCCACTCCTGCTGGGAGAGGTTGCGGTTCACCAGATCCTTGGTCGAGACATCGATTTCTTCGCCGCTTGTGGCTTTGGGATCCTCCTTTTTCTCGTCACCGCTGAAGATCCAGAAGGAGGAGGCGATGAGGCCGATGCCGGCTGCGCCGGCGAGAAGCAGTTGCTGCTTGCGGCGGACGGCCTCGTTGCCGGCGAGGTCAGCGCTGACAGGGGAGACGCCCTCGCCCGCCTCCTGATCGGCATCGAGCGTCCGGCGCTTGCGCGAAAAAAGATCAGCCAATGCCATCAGGGCCTCCCATTTTGCGATACGAGATAGGCGGTCGTGATCTTGCCGGGGCCGAGGCGCGGCTCGGCGATCGAGACGGCCAGCGTGCCCGACGGCGCAACCGTCGCTTCATTAAGCTCGATGGCCGCCGCCCCCTTATTCTCGATGCGCAGCACCTTGCCGGTCAAATCCGCGCCGCGATATTCCGCGATCATCTGCACCTTGAGCGTGCCCACATAGACAGGGCGGAGCGAACGCTGCCGCATCTCGTAGCCCGGCGCCGAGCCATTGGCGGCCATCGCCTGCATCAAGGCAACCGCCGCGTCCTGCGGTCCGATCTTGCCCTGCGGGCTATTCTCCTCCGCTCTCTCACGAGCGATGGCGGGATTGGTGACGAAGATCTGCGCGGCCTGATCGCCTGTGATCCGGCAGAGGAACTTGTAGACATAGCCGCGCTTGCTCGTTCCGAAGAAGGACAGCGCACCTTTCTGGAAACCGTCGGGCACCGAGAGATAGATGTCGCCGCGAACAGGCTCGTTCACCACCGAGAAATCCTCGGTCGGGTTGCCGGTCGAGATTTTCGACACGCTGGCAAACTCATCTTCAACCAGGCTGATGCGGGTCAGGTCCTTGGCTGATGCCTGGCAATCGACCTGCGCACTGTCGGCCGCCACGATATTCTGGTCGGCAAAGGCCGGTGCGCTGATGAGGAGCATCGCCAGCCCGAGCAGGAGCAGGCCGATCATCCGGCTTGCAAAACATTGGAGACGGGAGAGAAAGGCAAGGCCGCCCGCTGCGCTGCCGATGACATAAGCCGACATCATGACGCCCTCCCCTTCTCACGGTGGCCCTTCTCATCCTCCACCATGCCAAAGCCGATGAGCCTCAGGGTGAGGCCCGCATATTCCCAGCGGTAGCGGAAGGTGCGCAGCTGTTTGGAGACGACCTTGCTGCCGACGATGGTGTGGAGTTCGCCGGTCACCTCCGAGCTGAGCGCCTTCGTATCGATGGTCATCGACTGGATGGTGAAGAACTGCGATATCGACGACCCGCGCTGCTCCTCGACAATGCGCATAAGATCGGCCTTGAGTTTGCCCTGTGCCCGCGGCGAAGCGATGGCGAGCACGCTCTCCATCCAATATTCGAGATTTTGCGGATTGCGATCGAGGGTCAGCACCACGACATCACGCGTGATCATCTCCAGATAGTCCCGGCTGACGCCCGAACTGGAAATGGTGAGCGGCGAGCGCAGGACCGGCTGGAGCACGATCTCCCGACCGCGAAAAAGGGTCATGGTCAGCAGCAGCAGGCTGAATGCCCCGAGCGCCGCGACGGCCGCGAACAGCAGATTGCGTTGCCGCAGGATTCGCTGGTGGTGCGAATGTTGGTAGCTAAGGTCCATATCAGCCTGCCATCAGCCGGAGATAGGAAGGTGGTGTGGCTCTCAGGCCCGTAAAACCGGCCGGAAGATGCCAATAGGCCAGGTGCAAAAGCCATGATCCCGCCCGGCCAGCCTTTGCCTTTTTAAGTCCCCACCAACCCGCGCCCGCAAGCGCTACGCCAATGAAGATATGCTGGGTCAGGATACCCCACGTGAACGGTATGATCAGCGCGAGGAACTCATCCAGCGTCCAGAGCCCTATCAATTCAGGATCATCCAGATGAGCCGGGATCACATATTTGTCCTGTGCCATACACCACCCTCTTGTCGGTCCGGCGTGGCTGAAAGCCACTATGGACCACTTGAAGCTTCAGATCGTCGCGGTGACGGTGGAGGTGACGATGGGAACGCCGGTGCCCGCGCCCACGCCGACGCCCACGGGGATGGCGATCTGTCCCAGCGAGAAACGGCCCGATGCGAGACCCACGACCCCGCCGACCAGCGAGAGGATGGTGATGATCCGACCGCCCGAGCCTTCGAGAAACCCGGTGAAGGTGTTTTCCGCCGTATCGAAGGTCGTGTCGGCGCCGGCAAAGGCGGGGCCAACCATCAGCAGCAGGGCAAAGCCGAGAAAAGCGAGCGCGAGCACCGCCATCTCCAAGCGCCCGGCCTGTTTCAGAACAGACTGCATGAGATGTTCCTTATGTTCCGAGCGCGGCTGATCCGTGCTCCAGAGAAAGGCTGGGTGCGTTCCGGCTCTTCACCAAGAAGGAAGCGGCGAAAAAGTCCTCAAATCAGAAAATAAATGGACAATCCCGTGAGCCTCGACAGAAAATTGCGCGAAACTGTCCGCGCTCGCGGGCAACTGTCCGATCTCGCGGATTTCTGCCCGCGATTGCGGACAGTTGAATATTGCATTGAAGCTGATTCGGACAGTCTTCACGGATTTGCCGATTTGAAGATATCATCCATCTCAGGGCGTCATGATATCGAAACCGACCAGAACTTCACTTGCTCCGGCGGCAAAACAGGATGCTCGGGCTCGCTCCTTTGACTCGGTTCCCGCAATCGCATGAAAATTGATTGAATATCGAATTCGCCGGGCCGCATCTTGCACTGCGGCAAGTCAGTTGGTCCCTTGAATTCAAGGGCCAGCAGCTTTCCGTTTGGGCCAAGAACGATGGGTCGGGCAGCCCATTTCTTAGCCCAACTATGCGCAAATCCGGGGGAAAAGTAACGAGCGACCAACAGGGAGAAAGACATGGTATGGCAATCTGACGGTGATGACCCCAATCAATCCAGTTCCAGGTCCAATGACAGGCGCGCGGATGTGCAGGCGGGCTTTCTTGCCGTTATCCTCGAAGATATGGCGCACAAGCGCCTGAGTGTCCGCGATCTTTCCGGCGCGACAGGCATCGGCAAAAGTCGCCTGGGCGCTGTTCTGCACCGCAATGTGGCCAAGCGGCCGCCGATCACCGTGCCCGAGCTTGCAATGCTGCTCGACGCGCTCGACATCCATATCCTGCAGGCCTGGCTCAGGGGCGAAGCACTCATCCATATCGGATTATATGGCGATAGCCGGCTGAACCGGCTCTTGCCCCTGCTCGCGGAATTCTATCTCGATCTCCCCCGCAAGCTGCTCGACGCTCTGGCGCAGATCGAAGGCGCTGACGGCACGGAGCTGCGCCGTGGATGGTCGGAGCCCTTCTCCAACGCGGTTGCCAAGCGCATGGCGCATGAGATCACCCGCGTCGTTGAACGGCGCAATGCGCTCACCGATCTGCGCTTCTGATCCGTTCCTGAAATGTCGAAACTCGCACGATGCGGTATGGGCCTTGGTCCCACCCATCGCCGGGCATCGGCAGCGTTTCCATGCGCCGGTTCGGTACCGCGACACCGCTCAGCAGCGACCAATTGTGCAATATGGCGTCGACATAGAGCCGGGTTTCTCGGATGCGCGGGATCGTCGCGTTGCGAACCCGGCCAGGCCCGGCATTATAGGCGGCAAGCGCCAGATGGACCTGACCGAAACGATCGAGCTGTCGGCGCAGATAGCGCGCACCACCGCGCAAATTCTGGTCAGCCGCGTAGCGATCGACCCCCAATTCCGCTGCTGTGTCGGGCATGAGCTGGGTCAATCCATAGGCATTTTTGGACGAGAAAATATGATGGCGATAACGACTCTCCTGGATGATCATCGCGTCGAACAGGCCGACCGGGATGCCGAATTCGCAGGCAACCTGGCTCATCAGGCCATAATAGCCCTGCCGCCGGTTCTCCGCGTCCGCCTTGAGAAACCCTGTCGGGCGGTAGGCAATGGGCAGGCAAGCCGGTACCCAGCGCGCCGCCGCCGAAGGATAGAGCGGCGAGCGGGTCATCCACGACGGGATTGTCAGGGCACCCGTGGGCGTTTCGGTGTTCGCCGGGCCGCCGCGACCAAGGTCGTTCCAGCTATCAATGGGCACCGGCCCCCGCTCCGCAAAACTGTTCGCCATCTCGATTTCGACCGATCGACGATGAGGGCCACCTGCAAGCGCGACGTGCCCTTCACCAAGGCGTTCGACGACTGCGCCGGTCATCGCATTCGGTCCGTTTTCCCCATCTACAGATGGACTTCCGCCCATCGTGATCATCTGCACGATCCGCACATTCCTGGGAGGCGCAGCATCTGCGGCATCGGTCCCCACGAGCATCATTCCAGCAAACAGCAACGCCTTGTGCATACCATCCTCCTGACTGTTGAAGCCCAAGTGGAGATCAGCGCCATGGCGGCTGTCAATTCGGAGCATCCGGACACCCCTCCCCTCGGTGCCGCTCGGCGAGGCCCTCATGTGGTTAATTGATCGCAATAGCGACGGCCTCCAGACACGGCGCATAGCCCTCCCTCCCCCTGTCCGCATGGCGCTCGTCCGCTGGTATGAAGGCGTGGGTGATCATCATGATGAGGAGGCGGGCATTCTCCTCGTCCAGCAGGCGCGCATTGGCGAGAAGTGGATTGCCTGTGATTGCCTGGAGGAGGGTCAGCCGCCGCCCATCCTGACGCCGGCCTATTTGAGCGAAGCGGAAACCTATTATCTGCGGCGGCTCACCAGTGCGAAGCGGCCCGAACATCGGACCGACTGCCCCTTCTTCCGCGACCAGGCGACGAACCGCATTACCGAGGTGCGAAGCCCTCTCAACCCGGCTGATCCGCCCGCAGGCTTTTTCGAGGTCTTGCGCCCCGCCCCTCAAAATCTCGCCCAAAAGCCGGAAGAGGATTTGACCGATGACCGTACGCGAAACGCGTCGATCCCCCGTCTCGCGCGCTTACTCTGGCGACTGATCGACGCTGCGGGCCTCAACCATTGCCAGCCTATCAGTCACCAACACCGTCCCATGTCGATCGGGGACGAGTTCAAAGCCTTGGGACAGGCCGCCGCCAAGATCGAGATCGCGCCTGGCATGGAACTGGCGAGCGCGTTCTGGACCCATGCCGGGCCGCTTCACAGCAAACAGGTCTATGCCTCGCTGCGCAGGCTCTCCGAGCGATGGCCGCACGGCCATGCGCCCCAGGCTTTCCTCACCCTGTTCGCCCCTGCCTTCCAAGGCAGCAGTATCGATGTGCCCGGCTGCGATCCGGTGCTGATTGCCAATCGCGTGCAGTCGCCATCGGTGCGGACCAATGTCATCAAAGGCCCCTATCTCGCCCTGGTCGTTATCGGGCAATATCCAGAGTCCCGCGGCTTCGCGCCACTGCGCGCCTATGCACAGCCCATCTACTCAGGACGCCGCTTTGTTCCAGTAGATAGCGAGTTCGAACGACTGGTCCTGCGACAGCTTTTGGAAGCCCAGCAGCATCTCAATCGCATGAATATTGATCTCTCGATCGAAAAGCCGGTCTTCGATCGACTAACCGACTTCGGACCATGCAGGCCCGATTTCATGATCGAGGCTCGTTCGCGGGAGTCCGGCGAAGTACGGCAATTGATCATCGAGGCGATGGGTTTTCACGACGATGTCTACCTCGCGGCGAAGGCCGTCACCTTGCCACGCATGCAACAGATCGCGCCTGTCTTGCCAGTCACACCGAAGGACGCGGAGCGCCGACGAATAGGGCCAATGTTGATCGACATGATCCTGTCATGACTTTAATCTGATTCACCATATTTTTTACAGGACAGACGCAACTGGAACCATGGCAGACGCCAAGTCGTTCACTCATCTCGTCTTGATCGATGCAATTGGAGATTTACATTTTTCTGGATTGCGCGCATGAGGCGCAGAACATCCCTCGAAGACGGGTCCGCGAGCATGGCCGACAACAATTCTTCCGATATCACTACCCTCACTGTTCAGTTGGTGAGCGCATTCGTCTCCAACAATACGGTACCGAGTGCCGACCTTGCCGGCCTGATCCAGTCGACGCGCGCCGCGCTCGTCAATGAACTCAATCCGGCCCCGGCAGAATCCGAAGCGCCGACTTACACGCCGGCTGTCTCGGTACGTAAGAGCCTGTCTTCGCCCGATCACATTCTGAGCCTGATTGACGGCAAGCCGTATAAGACTTTGAAGCGCCACCTCGCCTCGCATGGCCTCACCCCGGAGGAATATCGCGCCCGCTATAATCTGGCCAAAAGCTATCCGCTGGTCGCCAGCAGCTACTCGGACGCGCGCCGCGCCGTTGCCTCGAAGATCGGCCTTGGCCGCAAGTCCGTTACTCCGGCTGCCCCCGCCGCCGAAGTGAAGCCGGCCGCTGCCGCCCCGAGCGCACCCGCTCCGGCAAAGTCGAAAGCCCCGGTCAAGGCAGCGCCCAAGCCCGCTCCCGCCAAGAAGGCCGTGAATGGTGATGCCAAGGCGAAGCCTGCTGCTCTTTCGGCCGCGGCAACGGCCGCGCCGAAGAGTTCCACCCCGGTGAAATCAGCGCCTGCCGCAGAGGCCAAGGCCCCACCGGCAAAGGCTGATGCGCGCAAGCGCCTGTCGATCGCCGCACCCAAGGATGAAAAGCCCGCTGCAAAGACTGAAGCTGCCGCCAAGCCGGAAGTGAAGACTGTTGCCGCTCCCAAGGCGAAAGCCGCGCCCAAGGCCAAGCCGGCTGCTGCGCCTAAGGCGGCCAAACCTGCGGATGCCCCGAAAAAGGCCGCCAAGACAGCCGCCCCGGCGTTGAATGGGGATGCGAAGGCCAAGGCGGAGGTGCCCCCGGCCAACGGCTGATCGCCGGACGCCAAATAGACCTGCAATTTTGAAGGCAGCCCCGCATTGTCGGGGCTGTTCTTTCATCAGCAGTCAATCGATGTCGGACAGCCGCAAAAATCTCCGGCGTTTACGCCCAGCATAATTCTCATCTTTAGTGGCCTTCGAAGTAACGCTCGATGTCCAGGCGACCATTGAGAACATTCACGATTTCCACACGCTCCTCGCCGTAACGAAAGAAAATGACATACCCCTGATGCGGAAGAGACCGGATGTCGGACCGCAATTCAGGGCGATGGGTTCCAAGCGTACCGGGCAGATCGGCAAGATTGTCGCATCGGGCCACGAGTTTTTCGACAAAGGCTTGAGCGACCGCCAGATCCCCGCTTTCAGCCGCGATACGACGCAGGACGTCAGCCAGATCGTTTCTGGCTGACGTCAGATAGACGAGGCGACGCACTCAGTTTTTTGCTGCGGTTCAATTCTTCCGACACACGCGTCAGATGACTCCGCACATCGTCAGCGTCATGTTCGCCACGCGCGGCGATCGAAGCGTTCAGCGTGTCTCGCAGCGATATTAGCTTGACCTCCCGTTCCTCGACCAGGCGAAGGCCTTCGCGCACAACCTCACTTGCCGAACCGTAACGGCCGGATTTAACCACGGTTTCCACAAAGCCTTCCCAGCGTTCGCCAACAGAAACGTTCACCCGACCCTCCATTCATGTCCCTCAGCGGCATAGCATGATAACATAAGATGCGCAATTTTTGACATAGCGGCCTGCCGCACCACTACAAGTGATTGGAGGGCAGACAGATTCGAAAGGCGCGGTTCGAACTGGCATTCGGGTCGACGGCCGTCGACTCTGAGGACGGTGGTCGGGATCACGTTGGCTCTATCTATGCGGATCCCGAACCGTCGCGATCCACTGCGCCAAAGTGCAGGCAGCTATCGCTGTTAGCCCAATGCGGAGACCTAAACTTTCACAAAAAAGCCCTTTTGGTTTGAAATGTTATTCCGACGAAAAGATGCACCGAACATGATGGCTCGCTCAGGTTTCGGCAAGCCGCCCCTTTCTCAACCCAGCCGGCAAAGCGGCGGACTTACGCGATTTGCCTTTCTGCAGCTCCAACCATTTCTCGGCATAAGTGTCGCGCTGGCGGACGTGCGCGACCCATTCATTGACGAGCCTAGACATGCCGCCAATCATGGCGCCGGGTTCCAGGAATATCATATCCTCGCCGAGTTTTTCATGGAGTTCGCGCATGAAAGAAATGACGATACTCATCCCTTTATTGTCAGCGCAGAGCAGAGCAAACTCCGGCGACCCGATCTGGAGAACCGACCACAGTGCATCGGCATCGCTATTCGTTGCCTCGGCAAATCGGCAGACCCGCTCATAGCTTATCCGCCCCTTGCCAGATTCCAGATGCTCGTAGGACCGCACAGGGAGACCCATGACCTTCGCGACCTCGGATGGCTTCAGACGGCGCTCCGTGCGGATCATGCGCATGGCCTTCGCGATCAGCTCCACGTCGAGCGTCTCTTCGGTCGATTTTTCCCTCATCTCCACATCTTTCCCATGCATTCCGGCTGGCCCGGCGCTGACAGGGAGCAACGCCAGTTGCACAAGAAAACCAGAAAATCAGGCACAAATAAACCGTTGATTTTAAATGGATCGGCTAAATGCCGAATCCGCGCCATTTTTTGGCGTGATATGCGCAAATAGCTGCGGGAAATCGGCAGACAACTGCGGGCTTTGACCCCAATATCCGAAACGTGCTCCATTTAACCCCATATGGATCAAATTGTCCTCGCCAGCGGCTTGCATGACCGCAACTTCCATGATTCCGAATTGGAAGGGACGCAGAATGTTCATGGGCACCTCAGAAGACAGGGCGTATCTACAAGCCTATAAAGCCATCCGTCAGGCACTACGCGAGCGCTATTGGCCCGAAGGCCAACATGTCTCGGTCGCCAGGTGCGCAGAAAGCTGCAAATTCAGCCCAACGCCGGTTCGTGAAGCCATGGCCCGCCTCGCGGGCGAAGGCCTGCTCGATGAGCGGCGCGGCCTTGGCTATTTCGTACCCCGGCTTGGCCCGGTGGAGTTGAGCGAGCTCTACACTGTCGCGCAGAGCACGGCGGTTTCGCTGCTGAGTGAACCGGTCGTTCTGTCCGCTAACGTCGCGGGCAATGGCGCTGAGGAAACACTGTTCGACAGCGGGACCATATTGGTGACGCTCGCTGGCCAGACCGCGAATTCACTGCTCTGCCTGATCGCCGCCAATCTCGATGCAAGGCTGGCGCCCGTGCAACCCGCCGAAGCGACAATGTTCAACCCGACAGCTGAGTCCGCTGAGTTTCTCGCCCTTATTGCCGCGGGCGATCGGCGACTCCTCCAGCGCTTTACCAACGCCTATTACAGCCGCCGTCGCAAAGCCGCCCTTGAAATCGCGCGGCGACACGATTCCCTCGCACGATCGGCTACACAATGAAAATAGTCTCAATATCATTTGAATAGCTTCGGGCCGGGGCGCCTCATGAACATGCCGATGTTCGGCAAATCCAATGAAGGAGGTTCGTGATGACCAAAGTGAAGACCATTCGCTTGCGGCGCCTCGGCAGCGTCTCCCGCGACACCAAGGCGATCGTTCAGACCGGCGAACAGGAAGAATTTCTGCCCGTCCTGTCCTACGCCTGACCCCACCGGGAGCGGCCTTCTTTTGTGGAGGCCGCTCCTCCCTTTCATGAAATAGCTCGGCGCACTGTGACCTTCGCGGCTCACCGCCGGGACGATGACCTTCATACCCCCAAGGAGGTTTGTAATGACCAAGCCACTGACCCTGCGCCTTCGGCGCCTAGGCAGCGTTTCGCGCGATACCCGTGCGATCACGCAGATGGGCGAGAGCGAAGACTTCATGCCTGTCCTCTGCTGGCCCTGACCTTCAACGGGAGCGGCTCCAAATCTGACGCCGCTCCCCATTTTCCTGGGCTGCTTTCCATGCCACTCACCACTGCACCCCATGTTCGTGCCGCCGATGTCGGCAAAGACCTCATCCTCCTCGACCTTTCCGACGACAGCTATCTGTGTCTGCAGGGCGCTGATGGCGAGGATGTCATTCTCGCCCTTCGCGGTGATGACCATGATCCCGGCAATCCCGTCATCCGTGAAGTGATCGATGCAGGGCTGCTCCGCGCAGTGGACAACCATGTCCCGACCATACTCGATCCGACATGGCCGGTCGATGGCATGCCGCCGCGCGGCAACGCCCTTGCCAGCCTGACCCTCATTCCCGCTGTGATCCTGGGCCTCGTCCACTATGGGCTTCGCCGCAAGGCGCTGCTGCGCCGCCCGATCCGTACCGCTGCGAAAGTGAGGCTGGATGATGCAGGGGTCATACGTCTCGTTCAGCGTTTCAGGCAGTTGCGGATTCTGCTGCCGCGCAGTGGTCGCTGTTTTGTTCAGTCCTGGCTCCTGCTCCGCCTGCTGCGCAAGCGCGGCGTAGCGGCAGAATGGATTTTTGGCGTTCGCACCTATCCCTTCGAAGCCCATTGCTGGGTCGAATGGCAGGGGCGTGTTCTCAATGACTGGGCCGATCATGTCCGCTGGTACGACCCCATTGCCCGCTTCTGATCCCCTGCGGTTTTGCGCACTCCTGGCGCCACCGGGTGCCTCAACCATGGAGCGCGCTCGAACCATTGGCGGAGCGCTGCGCTCGCGCCTCCCCGACCTCATGGTGCAGGCAGACGACCCCGGCTTTTTGCTGCTGGCGGGCGCTCCGAATCCGGGATGGGCCTTGCACGCTGCGCGCGAGGGCAGAACCCAGGTACTCGGCTCCCTGTTGCCGGGAACGCTGCCGAAGGATTCGCTGCCCGCCGCGCTGGAGACCTCCACCGATCCCGTCGAAGCTATGTCCGCGATCACCCGGCTGTGCTGGGGCCGCTACGTCGCGTTCATTCACGACCCGGAACGCCAACAGACAAGCTTGATGCGCGATCCGTCGGGGGCGCTGCGCGCCTATATCTGGAAGGTCGATGGTCTGACGCTGATCACGAGCGGCCTGCCCGACGCATTGCTCGACAGCGTAGGCGTGCGACCCGTGGTCGACTGGTCCGCGCTCGCAACACTGACGGCCTTGCCCGAACGGGTGGGAAGCCTGAGCGCGCTGACGGATGTCACCATCCCCCTGCCGGGAACTATCTATCATGTCGGCAAGGACGGCATCACCACGCAGGGCATCTGGTCTCCGACGGCGATCGCCCGCCAGGATCCGGCGCCCCTTGCCGATCTCCCGCGCGTCCTGGCGAATTGCATTGCCGGTTGGGGCAATGGCTCCAGCCCGGTTTCGATCGAACTGTCGGGTGGCCTTGATTCTTCCCTCATTCTGGGAGGCCTCGCCCGACGCAAAGACCGACCGGCGATCCACGCGCTCAATCTCGTGCCGGGCGCGACCGGAGGCGGAGAGAGCCGCTTTGCCAGCGCGGTCGCCGATCACTGGGACGTGCCCCTGGTAGAGGTCGGTATCCACCCCAGCGAGATCGACTATATGGCGCATATGGAGCGATCGCGACCAGAGCAGCCGCTCGTCTATGGTCTCGACCATATTGCCGACCAGACATCGGTGCGCTCCGCCGACCTTGTCGGCGCAACGACAATATTGAGCGGCCAGGGCGGCGACGCGGTGCTGTTCCAGCCACGCGGTCCCCACATCGCGGCTGACCGGCTGCGCGCCAAAGGGCCTGGGCCGACCTATTGGCGCCTGCTCGCTGAGAGCGCCGCATCGACCAACCGATCCATCTGGTCGTCGCTCTGGCGATCGCTGCGCCCACTCCCCATGCGCGCGGCCGCCAATTTCCAGCCGGCTTTGGCCGGAGCGCTGCTGCGTGCCCAGTTGGAAGCAGGTCTGCCGCTCCATCCCTGGATGGAGGAGGCGAAGCGACTGCCGCCAGGCAAGCGGCTGCAGATCGCCATGCTCTCCAACTGCCAGATATTCCACGCACCGACGCTGACGTCCGCTGGCCTTCGGCTCGCCCATCCCATGCTGTCGCAACCGGTGGTCGAGCATTGCCTTCGCGTGCCGACATGGGAGCTGGTTCCCGACGAGCGCGACCGGGGCGGCGCGCGCGACGTCTTGGCAGACTGGCTGCCGCCAGCGGTGCGCGAGCGTCGTACAAAGGGTGAGGCCACCGGCTTCTACAGCCGGGCCATCGCTCTTCAGCTCGACCGCCTGGGGCCGCTTCTGCGCGAGGGTCATCTGGTGCGGCAAAATATTATCGACCGCGCAGCGCTGGAGCCAATGCTGAACGGTGAAGCGCTGCTCTGGCGCGGTGATCATTCGCTGCTCGCAACGCTGGTGGCGATGGAATTGTGGGCGCAGCGCTGGGCTTGAGGCTTCCTCCGACCGCCAGCCGATCGCCAAGCCAAGCGGCAATGTGCTGCCACATGTCGCGGATATTGCCGGGGCTGCGAAGGTTATGCGCTTCGCCCCAATAGCGCAGCAAGGTCACGTCGCGGCCGCGACGGTGCAACTGCGTGAACATCCGCTCGGAATTGATGGCGAGTACCGGATCGATATCACCGTGGATAAGCAGCACCGGATCGCTGATCGCATCGGCCTGATAATAGGGACTGCTCAACCGATAGCGTTCTGGCGCTGCCTGCGGCCCTGTCTGCATGCTCCCCTGCCCGCCCTCCGCCCAACCAAAGCCGACCGTCAGCGGAAACCCCTCCTCAAGTGCAACCCGGTCGGCCGGCGACAGCGCGCCATGCTGAATCGCAAGGTCAGAAGGTGCCGCGCTCGCGATATAGGCGCGGAAGCGATGACTTTGGGTGGCGATCTTGAGGCTGGTGTAACCACCGAAGCTATGGCCGTAGACTGCCACCCGCTCACTATCGATTAAGCCGGTCGCAATGGCCCGATCTACCGCCTGCTCAACCTGCGTGCCAAGGGTCGCACCTCGGTCCATGCCATCCCGCGCATCGACAAGGCTGGGCATCAGCACGGCGTAGCCAAGGCTCGTGAGCAGCAATGGATTGACTGACGCGGCGACCATGTCGGGCGCAACGGCCGGTCGACGATCCATGGTGAAGGTCATCCCAGGATAGGGCACGACAATGAGCGGTAATGGCTTGCTCCTATTTCCTGCTGGACGGATCAGCCAATCCGTAAGGCCCGTAGCGGGGTTGGTCAGCGGCCGCATGTCAGGCAGATCGACATCTGCCAGATGGGCGTTGGTCCGATCGATCTCGCGAATGCCGGCCGGCCCCGAGGCCATGAGCCGGCCGACACCGCAGGCATCGCGCGTGATCAAAAGCGCGATACCTGCACGCCTGCTGCCGAAAAGCAGGCGCGTGATCGGATCGGTTGTGTGATCAGTCGTTCGATTGGCCCAGCCTAGCCAACGAAGCTGCGCCTGCGCACCCTGCGGGATGACAATGGGGGCATCGTCGCTAATGGCAGTAATCGAACGATGGTTGGCGCGAATGCCGATATCGAAGCTTTCGCTCGTCGATCGCGGCATGCTGATCGGCCCACCTTTTATGATCCTCCTGGAATTTCCAGTGCGGTCCATCGTCCATAGTCCATCAGGGCAGGCGAGGAGCAGTCGGGCGCTCCCCGCCTGCAGCAATGGTGGCTGACAGGGCAGCCGCTCCAGAGCTTTGTTGATGGAGGCTGCGGCACGCGGAGCACTCCAGCGGCTCGATCTCCCGCCCCGCTGGCCAAAGACGAGTGGAACTTCGCCCCACCAGCCCGCGCGCACCAAACGCACGCCGCTGTCGTCGGGCGGCAGGAAGGGGGTCACGTCGTCGAAAGCTGCACGAATGCGGCCAGTCCGCGCGTCAAACAGACGTAGCTCGCCTGCCGCCCAATCTTGGCCGGGCGCTCGCGCAAAGAACATCAGCCGGTCGCTCCTCGGTGCCCATTCGAGGAAACCCGGCTGGATGTCGCAGCCGATGCAGGCCTCCCGTTCCAATCCGCCCTTAGTGCGCAGGACCGACAGTCGATATTGCCGGTTCTGGTCACTCGACCGAACCGGGACGTTCAAAGGGATGACCGGCTCCGGTCCCTCGCGGAGCAGCGCGATCGAGGCGCCGTCAGGAGAAATGGCGACATCCGCAATCGGTCCATCGCCAAGCTGGGTGGTCTGTCCGGTTTCGACATCGATCATGAGAAGTCGACGCTGCGGAAGCGGCGCAGCCTCGCCTGTGCCGCCAACGACTGAGACACCGGGCTCCTGCCCCCGTGCCGTGCGCGCCCAGAGAGGGATGACCTCGGCCTGATAGCGGCTACCCGTCGCGAACGGCCACGGCAGCGCCGGACTGTCCGCTGCAACCAACAACAGGCGCTGATCGTCCAGCCAGTCTGGTGCCGGATGCAACAGTGAGGTCACGGGATGCTGCAGGAGCCAGCGCACCTCCCGCGTCGCCATATCGACGATCCCGAGCGAGAGCATCTCGTCCTTCAGCCTGAAAACCGCTAGGCGCTTGGCCGAAGGCGACAGGCTTGCGATCCAATAGCCCGCGCCATCATCCTGCGAAAAAAGCGGTTCAAGACGCCCGCCATGCTGAAGGTCGAGACGCATCACGACCCCCAGCCCCCGCCGGGTAAAGCCGTCATAGCGGTAGCTCGCGGCGCTGTCATAGCGGCGATAGCGATCGATCACCACCCATCGGCCGTCGGGATCGATGAGCGCCTGGCCGTAGCTTTCGACGCGCAGCATATCGTCCACGCCATAGGGGCGTGCGTCGGCGATGCCGGCCATCGCCAGGCATAGCGCCGCCAGCCATGGGAAACGCATGTCACGGATTCCTGATTGGTGGGGTCTGAGCGAAGCGGCGGCCTAGCCGCGCGGCGCTACCATCGTTTTTTCACCTGCATCGATACGAAGCGGCCCAGCACATCGGCATTGGCCGGGTCGTAGGCAAAGCCCAAATTGCGGTCGACAAAGGGCGGATCGCTATCGAAGAGATTCTGCACGGTGACAGCCAGGCTCAGCCCCTTGCGCCAACCCTCCGCTGTTCGCGGTTCATAGCGCAATTGCAGGTCGACGCCGTTCCACGACGAGATCGGACGCGCGGGCGCACTGATGTTGTCAGTGTAGGGACCAACATGGTTGAGCGAAAGCGTTGCCCCGACGTCGCCTCGCGCCCAATCGAGAGTGCCGCGCAGGCGGAAGTCTACGGGATTGCCCAACGTCCCTACTCGCTCGATCATGGGTGAAGCAGGCGTGAGCTGATCCTTATAATCAATGAGGATCATGCTGTTGACCGAGATGTTCAGCCGGTTCGAACCCAGGGTGAGGCTCTGACGCATCTGGATATCGACCCCGCGCACATCCACCCGGGCGGAGTTGACATAGCGCCCGTCGAGGATCGCGCGGAAGGATTCCGGGGCGAAGGTCGTCGGCACGCTCGACCCTGGCACCGCGAGCAGTTCCCGCACGCGAGCCAGATCGGCGGCGTTATGCGCGGGATCGATCAGAGTTACATAGGGCGCATAGATGGGGTTGGTGAGCGCCTGGAGAATATTCTCGGTGACCGGCTGTCCGATCCGGTTGGAGAAGCGCGTCTGGAAATAGCTGGCCTCCAAGCCAAAGCCCGGCACAGCCTTGGGCTGGACCCTGAAGCCGACAGTCAGCGATTTGGCCTTTTCTGGTTCGAGACTGCGATTGCCGCCGCGTTGGGTGAGGACCGGCAGGTTGCCACCACCCGTGGTCGGGAGCTGGGTGTAGGAGACGCGGAACGGGTCGAAAATCTCTGGGAGCGCAGGCGCGCGGAACGACGTTCCCCAGCTTCCCCGTAGCTGCAATCCTTGCGCCGGCTCCCACACCAACCCAATCTTGGGATTGGTGGTCGAACCGAAATCGGAATAGCGCTCATGGCGGACCGCGACCGACAGGTCGAGGCGCTCAACACCGGGGCGCGCATTGCCCGGGCCGACCATCGGCACGGCCAGTTCGCCAAATACGGCAACGATCGTCCGGTTCGCCTTCGGCGTCACCGGCGCGGGCGGCGTGACGCCCGAGGCGAAGGTCTGGACCGAGCGGGAGAAATGCTCCTCGCGCGCCTGCGTCCCGAAGGCGAGCTTCAGCGGCCCGCCGGGTAGGTCGAAAAGCGTGCCGTCGGCGATCATGCTGCCATTCAGCAATTCGCTGCTGTAGCGCTGGCGGATGAAGCCGCTGCCGATAAAATCGATGATGGCGGCGCTGTTGCTGCTGCCATCACCGAAAGGATTGAAATAGCCGTCGCGCGCCGCGCTATAGGCGGTTAGCGGATTATCGGCGGTGAGGCCCAGCGCTTCATTGAGCGCGCTGCTGTTGAGCAGATGATCGCTCAGCTGCCGATCAACCTGACGGGCGTGCGACATATAGGCGTCGACCTGCCAGTCGCCGCCCAGTTCCGCCCGGACGCCCGCTGTCACCGAATGGCTGCGCACCCGGCCACTGGTGAGGATCGGGCCGATATCCCTGCCAAAATCATAGGCGATCGCCACTGACGAACCGCCGGTGGGCGAAACGAACCAGGGATTGGCGCGGGTCACGCTCATGATGGTGAGCGACGGCTGCGATTTCGCATCGAACTTGCGATCGGAATAGCGGCCTTCGGCATAAAAGGTGAGGCCGGCGGTCAGTTCCTGTTCCCCGCTCACGAACAGGCTGTGCCTGTCCTGCTTCGAGAGCAGGTCGACATGGGCGCGCGGACTGGAAAGACTGGCGCCGGGTAGGAAGTCGCTGGGCTCAAGATCCGTGCCATCCTGTCCGTCGGGAATGGCATAGGCAGGGACATAGGTGCGGCTCACGGGGTCTAGCACCACAACGGTGCCGGGAGCCGAGAAATATTGGCGGTAGTCATGGCCGCCGAGCTGCCGCAGGTCGGCTGAGCGCGTATATTTGCGCGCCGATCCAGGGAGGCGACCGCGATGCTGGTATTCATAGGCCGCAAGGATATGACCGGTCGCCCAGCGGGCACCCACCACCTGTCCGGCGATGATGTCCTCACTGCCGCCTCGCGTCACCGTGCCGAGGCGCAGCCGACTCTCAGCCCCTTCGAAATCCTTGCGCAACAGGATGTTGACCACGCCGCCGATCGCGTCCGAGCCGTAAAGAGCCGACGCGCCATCAGCCAAAACCTCGACCCGCTCGACCGCAACTGCAGGAATGCTGGAGAGATCGGTGAAATCGCCCTTCCCGCCCGCGCCCGCGGTCCGGCGGCCATTGACCAGGGTCAAAGTTGCGTCTGAGCCTAAACCGCGCAGATTGATGCTCGCCCCAAGACCGGGGTTGATGCTGACGCGGTCCGAGCCGGTAAGGCTGGTATCCTCATTGGCCATGCCGCCGAAATTCTGCGGCAGCAGCGCCAGCGCCTCTGCAACCGTACCCGCGCCGGAGCGGGCGATGTCGGTGGCCGTCATGCTGATCACCGGCGATGAGGGCGGCGCTGCCGAGCGGATATTTGTGCCGGTAACGACAATCCCAGCTGCTGCCATGTCCGGCGCGCGAACCGGCTTCGGCCGAGGCGCGATTGCCTGGGGTAGACGCTGGGGGACCGGTCGATGCTGGGACTGACCCTGTCCTTGCGGCGATGGCGCCCCGCGCGGCGAGAGCACATAGACATTGCGGCCCTGATGGCTGACGGTGATCGGATAGCCGCCGATCAGCTTGTGCAGCGCCTTGTCGGCATCCATCGATCCCACGACCGAGCTGGTGCGACGGCCCTCTACCAACTGGCTACGATACAGAATCTGGCGGCCCGTCAGCACCATGTACCGCTGCAACGCCTGATCGAGCGAACCCGCCGCGATGTCGAAACGCGGATGCACCTCCTGCGCATAGGCCGCCGGTGCCATCGCGGGAACGCTCGCCAACGCCCAGGCCGCACACAGGAGTAGGCCGCGACGCTGTGCAGACCTTGCCCGTTTCGGCGAATCCATACGATGGACGTTCCTGGCTGTCATGGTTTCCCTTCCCCTGCTGGTCCGGCGGACCGAGGAGCGGGTCTCCCGCCTTCCCCTGTCGCCTAATTCTGTAACGTAGAGGAACGGGGGTAACCCTGGACGATATGTGAAATTTTTAAATCAGGATCGCACAGGGTCAGGGACAAGACGGATAGTGCCATTGGTTTGCGGCTCCGCGCGTAACGGGTAGAGCGCGATCACGGCCCGGATGAAGGCATCGCGGTCGCCAACGGCAAATCCGCCGTTGACGCGCTCATCCGCGAGATCCGGCGCCTCCAGGATGATAGGCGCCTTGGAATAACGATTGACTTCATCGACTGCGGCGGCGAGCGATCGGCCCTCGAACTGGAGCCGGCCGGTGGTCCAGGAGGTGATCGCCTCGACATTGCCCCGCTCTTTCTCGCCAAGTCCCGCTTCCCGCGCCATCATCATGTCGCCCGGCAACAACTGATCGGTGCATTTGTCGGACGGGCATTGCGCGGCATCCACCCGCACCTTGCCCTCGATCAGAAGGATATTGGCATCCGATTGCTGGCGATCGATCTCGAAGCGGGTGCCGAGCGCTCTCACGGTCGCCACGCCCGCATCCACATCAAAGGGACGGCTCTTGTCATGCGCAACATCGAACATCGCCCGGCCGCTGATCAGGGCGACGCGTCGATGCCCTGACGAGAAATTTATGTCGACGGCGCTTGCGCTATCGAGATGGAGCCTCGTGCCGTCCTCCAGGCGAACCAGGCGTTGCTCCCCAATTCCCGTTTCATAATGGATCGCCACTGGCCGGAGGAGGAATGTGCCAAGGGTCATAGCTCCGGCAATAACCGTGCCTGCCACCCACAACATTGGTCGACGGATGCCTGACCGAGGCGCGGTTCGCTCGATTGCGTCATCGACCAGAGCAGCAATTTGCGGGTCTTTCCCGAGCTTCTGTGCGCTCTCCCAATGCCCATTTAGTCGCTCATAGGCGGCGGCATGGCGCGGATCTTTCTTCCAGGCAAAGAATTGCTGGAGTTCGGCCGTGTCCGCAACGCGGGAATTGAAGCGCGCAACCCAATAGGCTGCGTCTTCCTCGATTTTTTTATCTTCTTCGCTGCCCATCGTCATCCCTACCCTCAGTCCGACAGCCGTTGTGCACACAATATAAGTGCCTTGCTCACCCGTCCCTCAACGGTCTTGACCGAAACTCCCAGCCTTTTCGCGATATCTGCATTCGTCATGCGGGTGAACCGCGACAAAAGAAAGACCGTCCGAAGATCCGGTGGCAAAGATTGGACGGCCTGTTTGAGGCCGAGGAAATATTCCTGCTCTCCACAGTCTTCTATGTCCCAGGAAGGATCGGGATCATTAGCCGCCAGCGGTGCGGGACGGGTCTTGTTGCGGCGCATTTGATCGAAGGCAAGGTTGAGCCCGATCCGGAGCAGCAGCGCGCGGGGCCGACGCTCCGCCTCCTCTTCGCTGTAGCGCGCTACCCGCATATAGGTGTCCTGCACCAAATCCTCCGCTTCAAGACCAGAGCCCGCGAACCGGCGTTGCAGCCTTCCGAGCAGCCAGCCCGCATGATTGCGGTACAGCCTGTCGACCATCCCGTCCTGCCGGCTACCCATTGGCAGCCACGGCGTTTTCCCTTGCTCGCCGGTCATTACCCGCGCCTTTCCTTCAATTACGAAGGGCGTGCCGCCCCATAAGGACGGCAAAGGAAAAGCTCCATGCCGGTGCATCGCGCAAAGGGCGCGCGCATGGATCGGCCATGCCAGCACCAAGTCTGACTCGCCGATCTTCGGTACAGGGGTTTCCACGCCCCGCCATCGGCCTCCCGACGGCACCAAAGAGAATTCCGTATCGAGAATCGGCTGGCAAGGGCTTGAAAAAAGGGGTCGGGTGTTGGAAATCCTGTACAAGGACCCGTTATTTGGACGTCGCGCCGCTGCCGACCGGCCAGGCCAAAAGCCCGCCGATCCCCCGGCCCATGGGACACGCGTCCTGTTTCACGGCACCCGACATCTCCTCCATAGCGCAGCCGCCGCGACTGTCTAACTGCGCCGCGCAAAGCGCAGAAAAAATAATGGCTGAGCTGTTCCTGCGCAGCAATCTGCGGGTTCTTCGCCAATTAGCTGCGGAGATTCGGCATTTAGCTGCGGAAACTCCGCGGCTAAATGCCGAGTTGCGGCGAAAAGCTCTCCCGATCCGCGAATGATTCGATACGCGCGAACTGTCCGACACACTGAGGCTTCGAATGCGGCGATCCGCTTTTATGCGATGATTACCAAGCGGCCTGATTGATACAAGGCACATATTTTTCTTGGCTTTTCTACGCCAAAGGGGGAATCTGGGGGAATGGAGACGTCTCTCGATCATCTGCCCGAACGTAAACAGCGGGAGCTCGGCGAAATCCGTCGCATATTGTTCGAAGAGTTTGAGGACACGATCGCCGGGCGTAATGCCCCTCATCGCAAGGCCGGTCGGATCCTCAAGGTTATCCTCTATGGATCACATGCGCGCGGCGACTGGGTAGAAGACCCGGTCGGTGGTTATTTCTCCGATTATGACGTGCTGGTCGTTGTGAACCATGAGGAACTCGCGGATCCGATCGAATATTGGAGCAAGGCCGAGGACCATCTACTCCGGGCCCACACCATCTCAAAGAAGCTCAGTGTTCCGGCGCACATCATTACCCACAGCCTGACCGACGTGAATAAACAACTGAAGAAGGGTCGCCCCTTCTTTCGAGACATCCTCCGTGATGGTATTGCTCTCTATGAAGCACCTGACAATCCGTTCGATCAGCCAGTTACTTTGCCGCCGGACGAAGCACGAGCAGAGGCACAAAAGCATTTTGACAAATGGTTTCCGAGCGCAACAGCATTTTTCAGCATGGCTCGACACGCACTTTCGGAAGGAAATGAAAACGAAGCCGCGTTCGTTCTGCACCAGACCACTGAACGACTTTATGACTGCTTTCTCCTCGTTAGTACGTTGTACGCACCAAAATCACACAAGATTAATTTGCTCAGGTCACAGTGCGAACAGTTGGATGCAAGGTTGATTCAAGCGTGGCCGCGGGATACAAAATTCACGCAGCGTTGTTTCGAACTGCTGCGCGGTGCTTATGTCAACGCACGTTACTCAGAGCATTATAAAATCACTGCCGAGGAACTGGAATGGATTTGTGAGCGGATTACTATACTCCAAGGATTGGTAAAGGACATTTGCCAAGAGCGACTGGGATCGTGACTAAGAGCGCCGCTGACACCCTCCCATGACAAGGCCGGGCTTCACCCCGGCCTTAGATTCAATCACCAGATTTTGACCCGATCCTTGGTCGGAAGATAGAGCTTCTCACCGGGTTCAGGCTTAAACGCGGCATACCATTCATCAAAGTTTCGAACCGTGGAAATGCGGTATTGAGCGGGCGAATGGGAATCCGTGACGAGCCGTTGGCGCAGGGCGGCCTCCCGATATTTGATCCGCCACACCTGCGCCCATCCGAGAAAGAAGCGCTGGTCGCCGGTCTTTCCGTTTATGACCGGAGCTTGCTTACCGCCCAGTGAAGTATGATAGGCATCGAGAGCAACAGCCAAGCCTGCCAGATCGCCGATATTCTCACCCAAAGTCATGGCCCCCTTCACATGCACACCGGGGAAAGGCTCATAACGATCAAATTGATCGACAAGGCGTCCGCTGAGCGCCTTGAAGGTGGCGACGTCGGCCTCACTCCACCATGGGTTGAGCTTCCCGGTCTCATCATATTTTGAACCCTGATCGTCAAAATGATGGCTGATCTCATGGCCGATCACAGCGCCGATCGCGCCATAGTTGACCGCCGGGTCGGCATTGGGATCGAAAAAGGGCGGTAGCAGGATGGCAGCGGGAAAGACGATCTCCACCTTGCCGAAATTGGCATATGCATTGATCTCCATGGGCGTCATGCCCCATTCCCAACGATATATCGGCTTGCCAAGCTTTCCCACCTGATAGTCGAAGGCAAACTGGTTGGCGCGAACTGCATTGCCGAACAGATCGCCCGCCTTGATCATGAGACCCGAATAATCGCGCCATCTGTCTGGATAACCGGTCTTGGCCGTAAACGCGGCCAGCTTGCGGCGAGCCCTGATTTTCGCGGTATCACTCATCCAGGTCAGCTTATCGATCCGGCGGCCCATGGCCGCGATCACATTCTGGACCAGTGCGTCCATCGCCTCCTTCGTTTCAGGCGGGAAATATCGCGCGACGTAGGCCTTCCCAACCTCCTCTCCCAAAGCGCCCTTGAGAAAATCGATGCCACGCTTCCAACGTTCCGGCCGCATTGGCGTACCAGCTAGGATTGTACCGTAGAAGGCGAAATCCTCGTCCCCGATATGGTCGGGCAGGAAATCGGCATAGGTATGGATGCTTCGCACGAGCAAAGCATCCTTCAGAACCTGAAGCGGAGTCTTCGCGATGAGCGCCGCCTCCCCCGCAATGGCGCTGGGCTGCGCGACAATCATCTCGGCGGGTTTGATGCCGTTCGCGGCAAAATAGGCAGGGAAGTCGAACCCGGGCGCGTCCACCGTCAATTTGGCGAGTGTGGTCTTGTTGTAGACCCTATCGACGTCGCGGCTTTCGACCCGTGACCAATGCAGCTTCGCTATTGCCGTCTCAAACGTCATCAGAGCGTCAGCTCGGCTGCCGGCGTCAGTTTCCCCAATCAGAGTCAGCATTTGTGTAAGATACGCACGATATGCCGTCCGGATCGCGGCCATTTTGTCGCTTTGCTCGAGATAATAATCGCGATCCGGCAGGCCCAAGCCGCCCTGACTCAGCTTGATGATATAGCTGTCTGGCTTTTTATCGTCCTGCCCAACGTAGAGGCGAAAAGGACCGGCAACACCAATGCGATTGGCCTTCGCAACGAGGTTTTCCAGGCCAGCTTTGTCGCGCAATTCGCTGATTTCCCGGAGCCATGGTGCGATTGTCGTTAGACCCGCTTTCTCAACGGCAGCACGACCCATATAGCTCGAATACGCTGCCCCAATCTTGTTCAAAGGGTCTTTTCGGGCCGCGTCCAGAATTGCCCTTGTGCGTTCGCGCGAGAGGTCTTCCAGAAGGTTGATCATGCCGAAGCTGGCCTTGTCCTCCGGGATCGCCGTGCGCGCATCCCAGTTTCCATTCGCATAGCGGGAGAAATCCTCACCCGGCGACGCTTCATGGTCCATGCCATCTTCATCAAGCCCGTAAGTACCATAGGCCGAAGCATTCGATCCGGAGGGCGCGCCCTGATCTGCGTGTGCTGCTGGAAATGAGAATACAGCCAGAAACATTGCTGCACCTAAGTTTGACGATCGCATCCCGAACCCTCTCGAAAGATCCAAGGGGAGAGTCGGTGAGCCACAAGCGTGAACCGTGCAAAAGCCGCAATTTCCCAACCCGGTGAGCGCACCGTCGGAGCCGACATACCTTCGACCGAGATCCACGGGCTACTACGTCACTGTCCCCACCCCATCTAACGAAAATAGTGGGGCCTCACCCTAGAGGTATCGCCGGTCTGTAGGAAATTTCACGCAGCCCTTGCTCTGTCGTCGGCTTATTTCTGCACGGAGCGATGTGCAAAGGTCGACCCTTCCTTGCCGCTCAAGTGCCAAATTTCGCTCGCCGGTAGCGGACATCTCATTGCCGCGCTCAGGCCGGTCATCATGTCCGCTTTGTTGGACGATCCGGAACGTCTCCTTCGGAGCGCGGAGAAGCGACATCTGCCGTTCCAGCTGATCGACGCCGAACGTCAGCATCCGCGCCCGAGCGGGTATGAGCGCCCTAGATCCTGGCACCCGAAGCAGACTTTGGGCGGAAACCTTGTCAAGGTTGGGTGGAGGGTTCGATCCCTCGCCCGAAGATTTTACAAAAATTCAGTTTGTTATAGCATCCTAGTGGGTGATTTTTATCACGCGATTTTGCGAGAAGGGGCGCGTAATCAGCGCAGAGCTTAATTTCGGCTGTCCTGGCGTGCAATCGGGAGCCTCCGCTTCGGGGTGGTGATGAATCTGGAGGGAAGCCCTGACGGTCAGCGATCTTCGACGCATCCCGGCACCGTTTTCCTTGCCGAAGGTGTAGCCGCCGGCAGCCAGCGCAACGGGTTTCAGAATGCAAGCCACTGTTGCAACGTGTCTTTTCTGAATTGTATTTGGCTGGTCGCACTGGCCAGCATTTACTTCAAGGGTTAATGCCTTCTCAATTGCAGGAGGGAGCAATGGCGCGGATTCGCCACATCGGAATCAGAAATTTTCGCTGCATCCAGAAGCTGGATTGGTTTCCCAGCGCCGGGATCAATTGCCTGATCGGCCCGGGCGACGGAGGCAAATCCTCTGTCCTAGACGCGATCGACCTGTGTCTCGGAGCGCGTCGGAGTGCGCCGTTCACCGACGCCGATTTCCACGCCCTCAACGTGACAGCGCCAATTTCGATCAGCATCACGATCGGCGACCTATCCGATGCCCTGAAGAGCATCGACACATACGGCGCCTATGTTCGTAGCTTCGATCCTGCAAACGGGATCATCGACGATGAACCCGAAGCCGGGAAGGAAACGGTCCTGACGATCAAGCTGTCGGTCGGCAGTGATCTCGATCCCGTCTGGACGCTCGTGTCCGATCGCGCCCACGCGCAAGGCCTCTCGCGGAATCTGACCTGGGGCGACCGCATGCGCTTGTCGCCCACCCGGATCGGCGCGCTCGCGGAAAGCAACTTGGCCTGGCGGCGCGGTTCGGTACTCAACCGCCTCACCGACGAAAAGGCCGATACGTCAGCGGCCCTCGCTAGTGCTGCGCGAGACGCCCGCAAGGCCTTTGGCGATCTAGCCGATGCCCAGCTTGGCGAGACGCTGAAGATCGTCGCCGATACCGCCCGAGAACTCGGCATTCCCGCCGGCGAAAAGTTGAAGGCGATGCTCGATGCCCATTCCGTGTCCTTTAGCGGCGGTACTGTCGCCCTCCACGGTGACGATGGCATACCGCTGCGCGCGCTCGGTGTAGGATCAACACGCCTACTGGTAGCTGGGCTTCAGCGCAGGGCGGCCCAAGAGTCGAGCGTACTCCTGATCGACGAGCTCGAGCATGGCCTGGAGCCCCACCGGATCATCCGCCTTCTGGGGTCGATCGGCGCGAAGGAAAACCCGCCGCCCATCCAAGCCTTCCTGACGACGCATTCTCCCGTAGCGCTACGCGAGCTGCGAGGCGACCAGCTGTGGGTCTTGCGCAAGCTCGCAGCCGGCCACAAGCTGGATCTGGTCGGCGCCGGCGACCAGATCCAGGGGACAATCCGCGTGCATCCGGAAGCTTTTCTCTCGCATTCGGTGCTCGTCTGCGAAGGCGCCAGCGAGGTTGGGCTGATGCGCGGATTGGATCTGTGCTTTGCAGCGCAGGGCGCTACCTCGCTCAATGCCCGCGGCGTAGCATTGGTCGATGCCGGGGGCGTCAACAAGATCTATGGCCGCGCCAACGTCCTGCTTAACCTTGGCTTCCGTATCGCGACACTGCGCGACGACGACGTTCAGCCCGATGTCGGCGAGGAAGCGCTGTTTACGTTTCAGAACGGGCGGCTCTTCAAATGGGCGGCTGGGCAAGCGCTCGAACAGGCGATCTTCCTGGGTGTGAGCGATACCGCCGTCCATCAACTCCTCGAGCGCGCGGTCGAACTCCACGGCGAAGGATTGATCGATGAACATATCCGCGCCGCATCGCAGAACGCGCTTGCCCTCGCGGTTTGCCGAGGACCGGTCACGCCGTGGAGCCGCCAGACCCTAGCCACTGCGGCAAAGGGGAAAAAGAACGCTTGGTTCAAGACAGTAAGCTGGATGGAGGATGCCGCCCGCGACATCATCGGTCCCGACTTCCAGAACATGAGCGCCGACTTCCGCGGCAACATCGCGGCCTTGTTCGATTGGTGCCATGGTGTCTGACATCGACCTCCTTGCAATCGATCGCGGCACGGTCACCGCGCCCGCTGGTTGCGGCAAGACCCATCTTATCGCGCAGGCCCTGACCCGGCATGTCGGCGCTAAACCCATTCTTGTCCTCACCCATACGAATGCAGGGGTCGCTGCTCTGCGGGCCCGCCTCGACAAAGCTGGCGTTGTCCCCTCACACTATCGCCTGGCGACCATCGATGGCTGGTGCATGCGGCTCCTGACGCTGTTCCCCAAGCGGGGCGGACACGACCCGGCCATTCTCACGATTGCAAACCCAAGATTACATTATCCGGCAATCAGGCAGGCGGCGGGGACCTTGCTGCGCGATGGGCATATCAACGACGTGCTGGCAGCCACCTACGATCGCATGATCGTCGACGAGTATCAGGATTGCTCCGAGGTCCAGCACGCGATCGTCTACTATGCAGCGCAAAGCCTGCGCACCTGCGTCCTGGGCGATCCCATGCAGGCGATCTTCGGTTTTCAGGGCAATGCTCTCGCCAACTGGGAACAACAGGTCTGCGCGCATTTTCCCATCGCAGCTGAGCTCACCGCCCCCTGGCGCTGGATGTATGCAGGCGAGGCAACCTTCGGACGCTACCTCCTCGATGTACGCCATGCCCTGATCGCCGGGCACGGAGTCGATCTCTCTGCGGCGCCCGCCAATGTGTCCTGGGTTCACCTCGATGGGAGCGAGGACCACCAGCGCCGCCTAAGGGCGGGTGCCGTAGCCGCAGCAGATGGAGAGAAGGTTCTTATTATCGCTGATTCCCGAAACCCTGCCGGCCAAAGACAATTTGCCAGTCAGATCCACGGTGCTGTCACGGTAGAGAATGTCGACATGCGCGATCTCATTACATTTGGGGATGGCCTCGACTTTACATCCGCGGGTTTGCTGCAGCATCTTATATCATTTGCGGGATCGGTCATGACCAATACCGGCGGTACCAACCTGCTGAACCGGGTCGTCACCCTGCGCGCGGGACGCGAGCGGCAGCCAGCTTCAGCTGTCGAATCGGCAGCCATTAGATTAGCTGAAACGCCGTGCTATCGAACGGCGGCAGACCTGCTCGTTGAAATTGGGCGGGAACAGGGGGTCCGCACCCACCGCCCCGCGATCCTGCGCGGCGCCCTGCGCCTGCTCAAGAATTGCGGCGACAACCCCGGCCTCTCGCCCGCCGCTGCAGCCATTCAGGAACGTGAGCGATCGCGCTTGATCGGCAGGCCGCTCGCAAAACGCACCGTCGGCAGCACTCTGCTGCTCAAAGGGCTGGAGGCGGACACCGCAGTCATCCTCGATCCCGGCGAAATGGATCGACGACACCTCTATGTCGCGATGACGCGCGGCGCGAAAAGGCTCATAGTCTGCTCGCGGACCGCGCGGCTGACGCCCGGGTGAGACCTGCCGACCGAAGGAATATCATTGCGCCCGCTTAAATCTGCGCGTGAAACTGGAGGACGAGGTTGAGCCACATCGGCGATCTGATCGAGGACAACACCAATTTCCGGGTGGATCGCAGGGACGGCAGAGCGTCTTTTCGGCCCGTGAGAGATTCCGACGCCGACATTGATCGGTTTCAATCTGTCGTGCTGTCATCCCGCGCCAACCAAGGCGACGGCTACGTGATAGAAATCGAGGAGAAAATGAGCGATCTTGGCGAATCTGATTGATCTCGTGATGGTAACGCTTGATCGGGCGCGATCGGCGAGGCAGTTTCTTGCTAGAGGGGCAATGATTATCAACCAGTTTCAGTTCACGAGCGCGCAGCGACGGGCCGTTCTTCATTTTGAAGCGAGCGCGGGCGCCTCCCAATGATCAATACGCTTGCCCTCAATTTGATCGCTACCGTCATGGCTTGGGATAATGAGCGCGCGACCAGGGAATATGCCTGGTTGCGCCTGATGTCCTCGATGAAGTATGACGGCTATTCCGATTTCCGCGCAGGCGTACGGTTTCTGGAGAGCCTAGTTTCATGGCTGCGCCACTTCGACCCGGCGGACCGCGAGACAGCTTACGCCCTGGTTCGGCGGCGCCTAGTCTATATCTCGACCGCCGAGATGCAGCGCGTGATCGAGACCTTCATCCCCGAGGTGGTGACGCCCTATCTGCGCAAGGCAGTCGCCAACACAATGGGCATCAAGCCCTACGAGGTCTGGGCGACGAAGGAGGGCGCGAACGCATTCTCCGATCGACTGCGTCGCTGTCTCTTTGTCGGGCTGAGCGACGGAAGCCGTATCGACGTCCTGCGACGCGCCAACTCCGGGCGCTTGTCCCAGGAACAGGTCGTGCCGATGATGAACGTCGATGATGAAAAATGGCGGGGCCTTGGCAAAGACCTGAAGGACGACCTTAAGTCCGCGGACGCCCGCTTCGACGATGTCTATCTGATCGACGACTTCACCGCCTCGGGCACCACCTTCATACGCTTTCCCGAAGGCGGGGAAGCGAAGGGAAAACTCGCCAAGTTCGAAAAGATCGTCGCAAACGCGCGAGCCCAACTCAAGAACGACTTCCCGCTGGCAGACGGCTATACACTGCATATCCATCACTATATATCCACCGCCCAGGCGAGAGAGGCGCTCGAAGGCCGGATCGCCGAGGCAGCGATCAAACTTTCCAGTCGCAGCTATGGGACAGCGTTCATAACGGAGGGTCTGAGGCTACCGGGCGATCTGCGCATCGGCGCTGCAGATGCCGCGACCGGCACAATGCTCGCTGCCAACTCAAGCGACACATCCTATCTCGGGCTGTGCGATACCTACTACGATGATGAGCTCTTCATGCGGCTCGAGAAACACTGCAGGGAGGCCGGGCAGACCGACATGAAGTACGGATATGCGAACTGCGCGCTCCCCCTGGTCCTCGAGCACAACACTCCCAACAATTCGATATCCATCCTCTGGGCCGACACCGAGGGAACGCAGGGCCCGCCCATGCGGCCCTTGTTCCTGCGCCGCGATCGCCACGGATAAGCAGAATGGCAAACCCCTTCCTCCGCCGGGCAACCGAGTATGTCCGAGACGACGCATCGTTCCTGTCAATCGTCAGCCCGTCGCCGCTCACGACGTTCCTCGCCAAGAACAAGCATAAGGACGATATGTTCGAGGTGCCGGTTCGCATCATCGGCTCGCCCGGAAGCGGCAAGACTATGCTTGCGACGCTCGCCGAGTTCAGGATGGTCGAGGCGATCCTCAAGGACAGAACGAACGCCACCAATCGTACCCTGGCTGCCGCTCTCGCCGAGGCTGGCTTCCTCCAGAATGCCATCCCCCATATCGCCGCCGTGCGCGTACCGATGGAATCCGAGTATCGCGAGTTCTGGGAACTGCCGTACGAGAACGCCGTAAAGACCAAGCTCGCCTTCTGGCTAGTCCAGGCCCGCGCGATGCTCGGCCTCATCCGGAACCTCACGGCCAACCGAACCCGAGACCTCGATGGTATAACCTTCGTGCCGCGGGCTTCGTACGAGGCTCATCTTGAGCAAATCGGCGGCTTAACTGCCCAGGGCGTCCGCGACCGCGCCCTCGCCGTCCAGCGGGCGATCTACTCGATCGGCGCTGGCCTGCGGCCACCGAAGCTCAGCGATCTGCCAGAGGATGCAACAGCCCCCTACGCGCCGTTCGACGCCATTCAACGGATCAGAATCGAATGGGACGGCGAGCCCATCGAAGTGACGCCGCTGGTGATGCTGGACGACGTTCACGCGCTTCATCACGATCAGCTTGAGGAGATGTTCGAGACTTTGTCGCATCGCGAGATGAAGTTCGGCAGATGGATGATGATGCGCCTCGACGCCCTGAGTCCCGGCGCGGTGCTCCGCTCTCCCGGCGCGCAGCCATCCCACGGGCGCTCGCAGGGCCGCGATTTCGTCGACATCCGCATGCAGGTGGTCGAAGACGGCAAGAAGGATGCCGCTCGGCGGCAGTTCCGAACGATGGCCAAGGACATGGCGAAGCGGTACCTCCCGCTTGTCGAGGCGCTTCGCAACCGGGGGGCGACCGACATCGAGCGCCTTCTTCCCTCCGAGCCGCCAACCGTAACCCCGGCTCAATTGCGGTCACTCACTGAGAAAATCGCACGCGAGCAGGCCAAACGTGGCGTTGCCGCCTCCCGTCGGGAGGAGATCGACGCAATCGTCGCCGATTATCTGAAACGCTCGCGCTCATACGACCATGGGCCGGAGGTGGCGCTCGCGATGGTGCGCATCCTTATCCACCGTTATGCTGTGCGCATTGCACGGTCCGCGCCGTCCCTCTTCGAAGATTTCGATCCCGAGCCGAAAACACCGTTGAAGGCAGACGCAGACGTCGCGCACGGCGCCCGCCTGCACCTCTACCACGAACTAGGACGTCCGTTCCATTTCGGGATTGATGATATTTGCGACGCCAGTAACGAAAATGCCGAAATCTTTCTGCAGTTCGCCGGCGCGCTCGTCGCGAACATCGAGACCCGCGCGATCCGCAACGAAGATCTTCCTCTGCCAGCCAAGACCCAGCAGAAGGTGCTCTCCGACAAGGCGCGCGCGATCATGGATGGCTGGGCTTTCCCGCACGCCTCCCGGGTGCGCGCCATGGTTGATCATATCGCGAAGGACTGCCTTGCCGAATCTCTGCTCCCGAACGCGCCCCTAGGGGCCGGCGCCAACGCGATCGGTATCCTGGAAGACGAAATGCAGGCCCTGTCGCTGGATGATGAGTTGGGCGCGGTGCTGAAGCACGCCATCGCGAACGGAGCGATAACGATCGAACGTGATTACGGTCAGGGCGGCAAGCTTTGGACGCTGATCGAGCTGACCGGCACGGTGAGCCTCGTCCACGGCCTGACCTATAATCGAGGCGGATTCCTCGAAAGGCGAGTGGGATATCTACGCGACGCAGCGGGGCTGGCCGATGCGTGAACATTGGTCAAACTGCATCACGAACTTCGACGACGACGTCGCTTCGTTCATCCGGGATTATTTCGCCGATCCATCACGCCGCGTCTTGCTGGTTGCAGCCGCCGGGTTCGATCCGCGTTCGCAGCGCGTGTCCCAGTTGCTAGCGGACACGCTCGACGAGCGGTTATCCGCCTACTACATTCGTGAGGAACGTCCAGGCGCGACCGACGAGCTCGTAAAACGCGCGGATGCGAACGAGACGGCGTTAAAGGCCATTGTTCCGGCCTCCAAGGTTTTCGTGCTGCCGGTATTCGCAGACGACGGTGCTCCTGTTGGGGGTGCCCGACTGGTCTCGGAGATTCTTGCCAACCCGATCCCGGCCGACGTCACGGACGTAATTCTGGATCTTAGCGCGCTTTCCATCGGAATTGGCTTTCCGGCAGCCAAGCTCCTCCTCGAGGAATGCGAGGAGGACGGCAATCGCGCCTTCCACCTGATGATCGTGTCGAACCCGGAACTGGACGACCAAATATCCAGCGTCCCGTCGAGCCGCATTAGTCCGGTCAAGGGCTTCGCACCCGACGTCGGGATGAGCGCGCTCGAAGTTGCCCCGGTCTGGATACCGCAGCTCGCGCGGGGCAGAGCCTCCACCCTGACGCAGATCGGTGCATCGAGCGGGAACTGGTACAAGATATGTCCGGTGCTGCCCTTTCCCGCTCGGAATCCGCGCCGCGCCGACGATCTCCTCACCGAGTTCCAGACCGAGCTCGTCGATGAATGGGAGATAGACCCCCGCGACATCGTCTACGCGTCCGAGAAGAACCCTCTCGACTGCTACCGAACCCTGTCCACCCTGAAGCAACGGATCGACCGGACAATGGAAGGGACCTATGACCCCCGTATGGTACTCTCGCCCTTGGGCAGCAAGGTGCTGGCGGCAGGGGCGATGATGGCCGCCATCGAACACGGCATGTCGGTGCAATATGTCGAGACGGAAAGCTACGACTTCAGCGCGGCGAAGCCGTCACCAAGCGATCCTCCGGACATGATGGTGCACCTCGTCCTGTCGGGGCCCTTGTACGCGGGCTATAGCGAAGAATGAGCACGCCCAGGTTCAGTTCCAAGCTCGATGCGCTGCCCGCCACTCTCGACCTTTTTGCCGATTTCGATCCCGCCCCGATCGCGACATCGCTCATGCGGGGAAACTGTGGTCACGCCTTGGCGATCGGATCCGGCGGTTCGGTCGTCGCAGCCGAATATTTCGTACGATGCCGAGACTCGCTCGGACTGGGGCCGACGTCGGTCGCCACGCCTATGCACGCGGTTACCGATCATCATTCTCTCAAGTCCACCCAAGTGTGGCTCTTCAGCGCTGGCGGAGACAACCCCGATGTGACCGCGGCGGCGCAGGCGGTCATCGACCGCGCCTGCGTTGATCTCAACCTCGTTACGCGCAACCCTGATGGCGCCGCCGCGGCGATCGTGAGGCAAGTCGGCGGTGCGGTGCATGTTGTTCCAGTCGCAGACCTCAAGGATGGATATCTCGCGACGCACTCGCTTCTTGCGATGACCGTCGGCCTTCTGCTCGCCAGTGCGATGGCGTCTCGCGAACCCGCATCAAGCCCTGCGCCCCTCGAACAGATCGCGGGCCGACTGACCGGGGCTCGCGACATTAGTGAACGCAGCCATCTTGTGGACCAATGGGCGGGCTTTCGGACCAGCGACACCCTGATCATCGCCGCCGATCCGCTGTTGCGGCCCGTCGCATCGCTGCTCGACACGTCCCTTTGGGAAGCTACGCTCTGCCCCGTGCAAACGACCGACTTTCGCAATCTCGCCCACGGACGGCATGCGTGGCTTCACCATCGGGCCAACGACACGGTCGTACTTGCGCTCACAGGGAGTACGTCCCGCGCGTCTTGGGCGGCGATCGACGATGTGCTTCCAGATGGTTTGCGGCGCACGGCGGTCGACCACGGCCGTTGCGGTAGGCTCGAGAACCTGCTCGCCCTGATCGACGGGCTCTCGTTGGTCGAGGCCATCGGCGAAACCCTGGGCATCGATCCCGGCAAACCCGGTATCGGCGAATTTGGCCGTGCGATCTACGACGACCGATCCCTCGAAAAGCTGGCCCATAACCTTCCGCCTCGGCTACGTCACAAACGCGCGGCAATGGCGAAGGCCGATGCGTCGTATCCCGAACAGCCCAGCCTTGCGTCAATTGGCAGCGAGCGGTTGCGAACACTCGAAGAAGCGGACATTGGCGGTGCGGTCTTTGACTATGACGGGACCATAGTGACGACCGACGGGCGATATGATTTGCCCGATCAGAGAATTGTCGACGAGCTGGTCCGGCTGCACCGGGCGGGCTTGAAACTGGGGATCGCAACCGGGAGAGGCGGCTCTGTCGGAGACGATCTTCGCAAGGTACTTCCCGCAGACCTCCTCTCCTTAATGGTCATCGGCTACTATAACGGCGGATATATCAGCACCGCTGACGTCCAGATCGAGCTGGATCCGCCCGCGCAGAGCGCAGCTATCGCCGCCACCGCCTCGTGGCTGGAGAAACGGAACGACCTCTTCCTTGAGAAAAAATTCAAGGCAGGGCCAGTGCAGATCAGTGTGGACATGCACCGCCTGAAACACCCGTACCGATTCGCGCTCGATCTTGCTGCGTGCCCCCTAATCGCGACCGGCGAGGTAAGGATATCGGCGTCCGGACACAGCTTCGACATCGTTCCCTCGTCATCGAGCAAAGCGGCTGTCGTCGAGGCGGTCCGCGACGTGGCACGCCCAGGGACAGCAATCCTGTGCTTCGGGGATAGTGGCGCCGCTTCGGGCAACGACCACGCGCTGCTCTCGCATCCGCACGGCGTTAGCGTCGGCGAAGTCTGCGGCGCGCCAAACGGTTGCTGGTCGCTGTTCGGCGGCACTATAACGGGACCGGAGGCCCTTCTCAAACTGTTGGCCGCTCTGGTACAATGTACGTCTGGCGAGATTCGCCTCGACACAGCTTCGCTGTCGCTAGACAGTCGATGACCCAAGGAGTACATAGCAAGAACATGACTACCGCGACTTCTCTTCAGTACCGCTTCGACGTAGCTGGCACAGGACTGACCGTCCTAGACAGGATCTACGCCGATGGCGACCTGACCGACGAAGCGCTGGGAGGCTCATGCGGGAATGTACTCCTGTCGCTCGCGATGTTGCATCGGAATGTCGTTCCGCTGCTGATGCTCGGCGACGACGATGAGGGCGGGCAACTGCTCGCGGAGTTCGTCGAGGCCGGCGCGGTCGTAGATCACATCCATCGCCAATCGGGCACGCGCTCGCCGATCATCGCCCAGGAGTTGGACACGGCGTCGGGCCATCACGATTTCACCTTCGTCTGCCCCGAGACGAGCGAGGATCTTCCGCGCTACGTTCCGATCGGACAGAGCGAGGTGGCCTCCGCGCTCCACATCCTCACCCAGTGCAGCGTCTTCTACGCCGACCGGCTGTCGGAGAGCATCCTGGAAGCCATGAAGGCTGCCCGGCGCTCAGGTGCAATCATCTTCTTCGAGCCCTCGGACGTCGAGCAAGACGACCTGTTCGATGAGGCGCTAGGCCTCGTCTCCATCCTCAAATATTCTGTCGACAGGCTTGGCGAGCGCCTGGCGGACCTGCATCATGACTGTGTGCGGATCGTCACGCACGGTGCAGCAGGTCTTGAAATCCGCCATGACGACCAGGCCGTGTGGTGTTCGGCGATAAGTGCGCCAGCGGTACTCGATACCTGCGGTTCGGGCGACATGGTGAGCGTTGGCGTCATCGACTGGATGCTCTCGTCCGGCCTCCAAGCGAACGACCTCAGCACTACAGTGCTGATCGAGGGTATAGTCGCTGGTCAACGACTAGCCGCCGAAAACTGCGCCTTTGTCGGCGCACGCGGCCTCTTCAAGCATTGCGGCCCCAACTATGCCCGCGAAGTCCTGCGCGTGCCGTCAAAGGCCTATTCAGCGGCGACGAGGCAACATTCGTCCTCCTGACGGAGTTCGTCCCGTATCTCCATCAGCAGCACGCCGAGCATGTTCTTGCCCGCGCCGTTTACTTCGCCCCAGAGCCGGTTGACGTCATTGTCCACCGTAGCCGATTCGACAAGGCGGGCGTCGCCCGTCGATAGCAGCAGGTCGCGAAGATCCGCGTGCTGGGTGAACTTCGCCCTGAGCACAGCCCGCATGCGGTCAAACTTCGAGGTAGACCAGCCAGGGGCCACATCCCAATAATATAGGCCGTGCGCCGCCATTGCTAGCAGCGCTGGCGACGGCGCCGCCAGCAGCCACTTACGGACCTCAGGCTTGCGCGCCTTGCCCGCCTGGTACGCATGCTCGCTGGTGGCGAACGCCTCGCCCTCGAATTCCACCTCGCGACGATATAGGTTGCTGAAGGCGCCATAGGGCTTCTCGCTGGCCCGGTAGAACCGAATTTCGTCCACTCGAAACCTCCTTGCAAATTTAATTTGTTATATGCATGCTAATTTGCATGAAGCCGACAATCAAGCAGCTTGATGACCTGAAGGCGAAAATCGTTGCTGCGCGCGCAGAGAAAGGACTAAGCTACGCGGAATTAGGGAGAATTTCGCTCGTCCATCCGAGTCAGGTCAGCCGGATCTGCGAGGGGCATTTCAAGACATTCAGCCACAACGTCGTGCAAGTCTGCAAGGCGCTGGAAATCCGGGTTCCGCGCTTGGAGCCACAACAGTCGAGCATGGCGCCGGAATGGGCGCAGGCGATGTCGAGCATGCGCAAGATATGGGACGACACGCCCGAGGGCGCGCAGGTTATCTCCCGCATGCTGGATGCGATCGCCGATCTCAAGGTTCGGGCCAACTAAGCGCGGGTCGCTTGCGCCGAAGCGGCCTTCAGCGAGCGAGCCCGCCGTCTTCGGGTCGACGATATGATGGCGACAGAAGATACGCTCGCCGCATTGCGCAAGGCAGCCAAAGAGCCCACATAGGCAATTCTCATCGATCTCATCAGGAGATTAGGGCATCGGCTTCTAGTGTACGTACGCCGCCATCTTTCGAGGACGTTCATCTTTAGGCTCAACGTCCGCTGTGTCGGCGATACACGTCGTACTCTGGCCGCCTAGATCCGGTCGTCTGACCTAGGTTTCGTCGCTCTCCTCTTCCTCGTCGAGTACGTCCGTGAAGCCGCTTCCCTCAACGAGCACCTTGTAAGCGGCAAAGGGAATTATGTTCAGTTTCGCGATGCGGTTGAGCAGCCGTGGAAAGCCGGTCTCATCATAGACTTGGTCGTTCTCGGCGGCCTTGGTGACGAGGTAGCCGATATGGTCGGGCGTCAGATGATCGAGCACTGGCAGGAGCAGCCTTGTCCGCCTGATCCTGGCGTGGTTGTAAGTGTTGGATTTGAGATAACGCGCGATAATCGCATCGACAACGATGGGGCGCAGGCCTTCCTCGGCCAGCAAAGCGGCCAGCTGGTTGGTGTTGAAATCCAGCAGACGCTCCTTGAGCTGCGGCACCAGGTCTGGGATATGCACAAGAAACGGAAAACTAGGCTCGATTTCATTGTAGTCGGCGCCTTCGATGAAATGAGTCACGCGGTCGCGATTCGCTGCATCGAGCAGATCCCATGCTGCCGGCCACGCGGCAACGAACGCCACAGCGGTCGGCAGTTCCTCGTCATTGGCCTTGTGAAAGATCTTTCGGAACTGCTGGCCAATTCTGGGTTCCGCAATACCCCTGTGCGTGTCGGCCACGATGGTCAAGGCGGTGAGCGCCTGCGGCAGTTGGTGGAAGCCATCGTCGAGTTCGATATAGCCGAAGATCAGGGCGTCGATGAAATTCTTGACCAGCGTGGGCGTCGGGTGGCCCAGAGCGCTGCTGGCCAGCTGGGTCTTTGCCTTGGCGAGATCGGTCGGGAAATAGGCTGACGAGACGAGGGTCTTGAGGGCCTCAAGCGCCGCCTTTCCCTGAACGGGCGGTTGGCTGAGTACGTGCGCGATCGCATTACGCAGGTGCAGCCGCGCCAGTTCAGCGGGAGGGCGGAAGGCTTCACCGACGCGGTTGAACGATGGATGGGCGCAGCGGTGGCGGTCCTCACGCAGACGCTCGAGATCTGTCAGTTGCTGCGCGTCGATCAAGGAAAGGTCGTTGAAAACCTTTTGCAGAATCTCCCGTTCGAATTCTAGCGCCTGCTTCGTCGCCTGCTGCGCGCCCGAATGAATCTGCTGCTGGTAGATCTCGAAAGTTTCGAGAATCCTACTCGCCGCCGCCTCCCCGCCAATACTAAGGTCTCGGACCTTGTCCATCAGATCGAAGACCACGGCGATCCAGCTCATGACGATCGTCGCGCGATAGGCGCCGCCCCGATAGGACGCGACCGCTTCCGCGATATGTTCCCGGGCCTCATCCGTCCGGCACCGCAGGATTAGCTCGTCCAGATCCGACAGTCGCTCAAGCATCTTCGAACTCTCTTTTATGTCGCGGCAACCGGACGACATCGTGCTGAAGGAACCGCCAAGCAGCGGATTCTGCGTTAAAGCACGGAAAATAAGTGTGGAAAAGCCGTTAGCGTCGACCGGAACTCTCGCGTGGCAGGCTGGGCGACTGCGCTCCAGCGGGCGGTGATCGTTCCCCCTGTCTGATGATATGATGATATGAAGTAGGCTGTGGAAGGGAGCCCCCCCCCTGAGGGTCTGGAGCCTGTAGGGCGCACGGGCCCCTTCCGCATCGGTCACAACCCTGAACAGTTGCTTGGGACTGCTGACCCCGCACGCCATAGACAGGATCGCCAACACCTCGGATGGAACCGTATTTACCGGAGGCATGGTGTTTTAAGAGCTAGATTTATGAAGGGGACCGCTTTCAGGGCGCGCGTCGAATGCCCTGAATGTCAGCTCTGTCGGCGGTTCAGGACGTCGCTCCGAAGCGGTGATAGTCCTCTTCATTCCCCGGGCCCGCCGGTTGTCCGGTGATCTCGCCCCAGGCGCGTCCGATCGCTTCGGCGAGATGCTGCGGTAGGATGCGATCGCCATCGGGTCGCGAATGCAAAGACATGAAGCTGTTTCCCCACCGCCGATAAGGCTCCGGCGCCGCGAGAGGGGTTTCGACCAGGAAGAGTTGATCGATGGAGCGGCACCGATTGTCACGCATCGCGTCTCCCACCAGGGCCACGATCGAATGCCGATCCAGCCGAAAAGGCGGGGTGATCAGTGCCAGCAGCCCCATCGCCTCTGGCCGACCCAGCGCAGCCTTCGTCGCTTTGAGCTGCGCGTTCGCGGCCTTCGCCTCCGCCAAGACCCTTTTGCCAGCGATCCGCAGCGTGTTCATGGCGATCGCGGGCGGCAGATCGTGCAACCTCACCGTCACAGTGCCGGATATTACCGGTGCTCCCATATGCGTATTGCGCAAAAACATCTCGCCAACCGCCTCCGACGTCTCGTCCGATGCGGCCCGATCTGTGGTGAGCGACTTAACCTCGACGATCACATCGTCCGCCGGGAACAGGATATCTGCGATCTTGCCCGTATAGCCGGGTCTCGTGTGACTCTCGATCGGCTCACCGCCCGCGGCGGTGAGCACCGAAACCATCAGGTTATGCTGGTTCATCTGGCGTTCGCCGTCTTTCCGCGCGGCTTTCCCCCGAAAGCTGCGATCCAACCCCACAAAACAACGATGGATGGATGACCGGTTTCGGTAAGGCAAGTCCACGCCGCCAAGGACTACTTTGTCGGCTTGAACGGACGGCGCGTTCGCTCTCGCCTGACGTCTGCAATCGAGGGCGCCGCGTTTTGAAGCCGACCGTCGCGAAGGTCCCCATGTTGACCTGAAATCAGACCTCCAGGTTACGCATTTCATGGACCTATCGTCCCAACAGTCGGCGTTCCAACAGGGCCTGCATATCCCGCCGACCATCTGCAATGAGGAGAATAAATACACGGTTCCCAGCCACTCGGTAGATCAGCCGATATGGATGAAGGAGAAGCTGTCTAAACTCCTTGATCCCGAACCCCTCCAATTCCTTCGGTACGCTGCCGCGCATCGGAAACTGTTTCAGCGCTTCGATCTTCCCCGCAAATGCATCAAGGAGCGCGTCGGCGTCAGCACGCGATCGGTGCTCGGAGAGATAATCGAAAATGGCTTCGAGATCGTCTTCCGCACCCCGGGTGAGTTCAACCTCAAACCTCCCAGCCTTCGTCAATTGGGCGCTGCCTTCTTCTTAAGCCGGGCAATCACCGATCGCGCAGCCTTTGTCCGCCCTGCTTCGATATCCTGGTTACCGATCGCGAGCAGCTTGAGAAGCGCCAACGCCTCCTGCGTTTCCTCAAAGGACGCGACATCCTGGATGACGGCTTTGGCTTCGCCATTCTGCGTAATCACCAGTGGCTGACGCCGTTCTGCGAGGTCAAGCAGCACCTCAGCAGCATTGGCCTTTAGATAGCTGATCGGCTTCACCTGGCTCGAATATCGCATGGCATGACCTTCGTGGACTAAATTCGAACCAAATATAGTCCGCCCGTGAGGATATCGCAAGGCCGGTGCAACTTTGGCGGTTACTGAAAATTCCGACTTTTCACCAGCGGTCGCTCTCGCACATGATCGATATGCAAGTCGCGCACGAGAATATCACGCGCGGCTGGCTGCCTTGCTGAACTATCCCTGGGATCAGGTCCTCCGCCGCTCCGCGCCCCATCGCCGCGGCCGTAGGGAAGAGGAAACGCCTCCCCTCTTTGCCCCAAAGATCCCAGCAATGGCGATAGGTCGACCAGCTTCTTCGCGATAACATGCACAACCTCGCCCTCCCGCTGCACCTGCCCGTACAGCCCGAGCATACGCGCACCCATGACGATCCGCCGGTTCTGTTCAAACATGCGCGGCCAGATAATGAGATTGGCGATCCCGCTCTCATCCTCAATGGTAATGAACATGACCCCCTTGGCCGACCCCGGTCGCTGGCGCACCAGCACCAGCCCGGCCAGCCAGATGTAGCGGCCCTCCTTGGTCGTATCGAGCGTGCTGCACGGTACCATCTTCTGCCGCTGTAATTCCTCTCGCAGGAACGACACCGGATGCTGGCGCAACGTAACGCCAACATGGCCATAATCCTCGACCACCTCTCTCCCTTCGCTCATCGGCCGCAGGGCAACGGCCTGCTCGACAATCTCCTGTACGAACCCGTTTTCCCGCGTGTCAGCGGCAGCAAACAGCGGCAGTTGCTCGTCACGCAGCGCCTTGATCGCCCAGAGCGCTTCCCGCCGGGCAATGCGCATGGCGCCCCGAAAGGCATCGGCTTCAGCGAGTCGATTGAGGGCGCCCGATCCCACGCCTGCCCGGCGCCATAGCTCCTCTACGCTCATGAATGGCTCATCCGCCCGCGCCGCGATGATTCGGGCGGCGTCTGTTTCCTTAAGCCCCCGCACCATCCGCATGCCCAGCCGCACAGCGAACCGGTCGCCAGTGGTCGGCTCCAGCGTACAATCCCAGCGTGATGCATTGACGCAGACCGGGCGCACCTCGACCCGATGGGCGCGGGCATCGGCCACAATCTGGGCCGGCGCATAGAAACCCATGGGCTGCGAATTGAGCAGGCTCGCGCAGAACACCTCGGGATGCCAGCATTTGAGCCAGCAGGACGCATAGGCGATCAGCGCAAAGGAGGCCGCATGGCTTTCCGGGAAGCCATAGCTGCCAAAACCCTCCAGCTGACCGAAGGTCTTCTCGGCAAACTCGGCGGTGTAACCGCGCTCGACCATGCCGCTGACCAGCTTTTCCTTGAACTTCGACACACCGCCGGTGAACTTGAACGTCGCCATGGCGCGCCGCAGCTGATCGGCCTCGGACGCTGTGAAGCCTGCGCATTCGATTGCTACCCGCATCGCCTGTTCCTGAAACAGCGGGACGCCCAACGTCTTGCCCAGCACCTTTTCCAGTTCGGGCTTGGGATATTCGACCTTCTCCTTCCCCGCCCGCCGGCGCAGATAGGGATGGACCATATCGCCCTGGATGGGGCCGGGCCGCACGATCGCCACCTCGATCACCAGATCATAGAAGGTGCGCGGCTTGATATGGGGGAGCATCGCCATCTGCGCCCGGCTCTCGATCTGGAACGCGCCCAGCGTGTCGGCGGCGCGGATCATGGCATAGGTACGCGGATCTTCGGGTGGAATGGAGGCCAGGTCCATGCGGATGCCCTTATGCTGCTCCAGAAAATCGAACCCGCGCTTCATGGCCGTCAGCATGCCCAGCGCCAGGCAATCGACCTTCATGAATTTCAAGGCATCTATGTCGTCTTTGTCCCATTCGATGACCTGCCGGTCCGCCATAGCGGCGGGCTCGATCGGCACCAATTCGTCGAGCCGGTCATGGGTAAGGACAAAGCCGCCGGGATGCTGAGAGAGATGGCGGGGCGTGCCGATCAACTCGCGCGCGAGGTCCAGCGCCAGCCGCAATCGCCGGTCGGAGAGGTTGAGGTTCAATTCCTCGGCATGGCGCTCCTGAACCCCCTCCTCGCTCCAGCCCCAGACCTGGCTCGACAGCGCCTTGATCAGATCTTCGGAAAGGCCCAGCGCCTTGCCGACATCCTTGATCGCGCCCTTGGCGCGGTAGCGGATGACGGTCGAACAGAGCGCGCTATGGTCACGGCCATAGGTGTCGAACACCCATTGCATGACGATCTCGCGCCGCTCATGCTCGAAGTCGACGTCGATATCGGGCGGCTCTTTGCGCTCCTGGCTGATGAACCTCTCAAACAACAGGTCGGAGCGTTCGGGGTCGATCGAGGTGATACCCAGCACATAGCAGACCGCACTGTTGGCGGCCGAGCCCCGCCCCTGGCAGAGAATGTCCCGGCTACGCGCGAAACGGACGATGGAGTTCACCGTCAGGAAATAGGGCGCATAACCAAGCTCGGCGATCAGCCCCAGCTCGTGGCGCAGCAGGCGCGCGACCTTGTCGGGCACGCCCTCCGGATAACGGGCCTTTGCCGCCTCCCAGCTCATCTGCTCCAGCGCCGCCTGCGGCGTCTGGCCCGCGATGCTCACTTCCTGCGGATATTGATATTTGAGCTCGTCGAGTGAGAAGCGGCAGCGCTCGGCAATCTCCAGCGTCCGGGCCAGCGCCTGGGGATAGCGACCGTAGAGGCGGTGCATTTCTGCAGCCGGCATCAGATAGCGGTCGGCATAAAGCTCACGCCGGGCGCCAAGCTCATCAATGGTGCAGCGATGACGGGTGCAGGTCATGACCTCCTGCAACACACGGCGATGCGGATGGTGATAGAGGACATCGCCGGTGATCACTGTCGGCACCGCATGCCGTGCAGCGAGATTGGAGAGATTATGGAGTCGCAACTGATCGCCCGGCCGCCGGCGCAGGGTCAGCGCCAGATAGCCCCGTCCGGCAAAGAGTTTGGCGAAGCGCCCGATCACGGCCTTGATCTGCCCCCGCCGAGTGAACCGATTGGTTTGTTAGTGTATTAAGCCCATCGCCGCCATATCCGGACGGAGGTGGAGCGAAGCGGAACCGGAGGCCGGATATGGCGGTGTCGCCGTTTCC